>JACYMF010000037.1 GCA_015272165.1 Cyanobacterium sp. T60_A2020_053 | reverse complement strand
ACAGTTGTTTCAACCTATCAGAAAATTGCATATCATCCCGCAATGATGCAACGCCCTAAAGTCTGTATCCTATGATGGCTTTGTCATTATTTTTTCTGGATTTTGTCTCCCAGAATATTCTACATCGAGACTTTTTAAACAGGTTCTCATAATTCATCGTTTCTTATCTCTAAGCGCCAAAAACCTGAACCTGATCAAAGACACACACTGGGGAAGCATGACCAACTCTTATCATTTGGTTAGGTTCGCCCTTGCCACAAATGGGTGTGCCATACATCTCAGTAGTAGATTCATCCCCCACGGCAATTAAATTATGCCAAAAACTTTGAGTAACTCCTCGATAGTTAGGATTAGCAACTGTTTTCGTTAGTTGTCCATTTTTAATTAATCGCGCGTATTCACAACCAAACTGAAATTTATTGCGATAGTCGTCAATAGACCATGATCGGTTAGACTCCATATAAATGCCCGATTCAATATTACTAATTATCTCGTCAAAACTTTGATTTCCTGCTTCGAGGTTAATATTTGCCATCCTGTCGATGGGAGGGCGATTCCAATGACAACAGCGCCCGTTAGCCACCCCTTTCACCCCGGCTCTAATTTGACTTTCTTGGCTGCCCAAACCTCTCAATAAAATACCGTCTTTGATCAAATATTCTTTTTCGGCTTTGATGCCTAAATCATCATAACCATAACTGGCAATTTCTCCGGACACGGTAGGATCAAAGGTGATATTCATTAATTTTGAACCATAAGCTAAAGTGCCAAAATCAGCTAATTTGACAAAACTGCTTCCGGCATAGTTGCGCTCATCCCCTAAAATACGGTCAATTTCTAAAGGATGCCCCACGCTCTCATGGATTTGTAGCATCATTTGATCGGGCGCTACTACAAGGGTGGTAATGGTATCAGGGCAGGGAGGGGCAGTTAATAATTCCAGCGCCTGTCGCCCGATATTTTGCGCTCGGTTTAAGGTACTCTCAACATCGAAAAAGTCTTCACTACCCTGATAACTCCTCGCTAACATCCCATGATCACTGCGTTTTTGAATGATATTCCCTGCCATACCTACGGCACTATAATCACTGACGATATAGTTAAATTGTTGGTAAATATCAGCCCCATTACTACTTATAAAATGTTGTTCTACATCGCTTATTTGAGCCATGGCGTGGGTTTGAACGATGTTTTCGTTAATTTTGAGGTGAAGACAAATTTCCTTCAAAAAATCGTCAATTTCTGTAGGATTTAATAAGGTGCGAGGGGCGCTGGATTGATATTTACCTTGATTTGGAGGGCGCATTGCCGTAGTAAAGGGGAAAATACCTCGCTGACGGGCGCTGAGTGCCTGTGCTAAGGCATTTTTTGAAGCTTCTTGAATGCCGATAAAATCAAGGCGATTGGTGGCGCAGTAGCCGATGTTACCTTCTGCTAACACTTCTACCATGATGCCCTGATTGATTTTTTTCTGGTGACTTTGGGGTTGTGCGTTGCGAAAATAATGTTTTCGTGATTTTTCGCTAATGTATCTCAAGCCAATCCAATCAGCTTGTAAGTCAATGTTGCTAAGTATTTGCTGTAAATTAATCATCTTAGGAAAAAGGGAGGTAGAAAGGGAAGCAGAGGAGGAAAGGGAAGCAGAGAAAGATTATAATTCATAATTCATAACTCATAATTCATACAACCCTTGCCCTTTTGATCAAATTTTGGTAACGGTGAGGTGCGCTGGGAAAGTAGGAATACCTGTTAAGCTAACATAGCGCCCGTTTGCCTCCAGATGACGTAAAATTTTATAAATTGCCTCAATCTCATTAGCATCAACCTTCTGAGCAATTTCAGTCACCGTTAAAGGTTGAGAAGTTTGCGCCAAAACTTCTAAAACTTTCGTTTGTAAAGCAAGAATAGACGCCGCCGCTTTTTTCCCTGCTTCTACCCCCGGCTGATGATAGGCATTAACATTAATTAGATAAGCATAAATACTTACTGCTCGTTCATAAAGAGCGATCAGCGCCCCTACCATTTCAGGATTAACTTGGGGAATAGTCACAGTCACAGAATCTCGACCATTATCATAAAGCGCCTGACGAGTTCCTTGCAACAAACCAGAAAGATAATCACCGCTAGTGGTATGAGGTTCTAAAATAGGGGAATATCCCTCTCTGTCTTTCAAAACTTCAATGAAAGTAACAAAAAAGTTAGCTACCCCTTCCCGTAACTGTTGCACATAGGCGTGTTGATCCGTTGAGCCTTTGTTACCATAAACAGCAATACCTTGATAAACTGTATTACCATCCAAATCTTTCTCTTTACCCAAAGACTCCATCACCAACTGCTGAAGATAACGGCTAAATAATAAAAGACTATCTTTATAAGGTAAAACTACCATATCTTTTTCTCCCTTACCATTACCAGCATAATACCAAGCAAGGGCTAGAAGTGCCGCCGGGTTTTGTTTAATCTCCCTGTTGCGGGTGGCAATATCCATTTGTCTAGCGCCCTCCAACATAGCTTCAATATCAATACCTTCCAGCGCTGCCGGTAGTAAACCCACTGCGGATAACTCCGAAGTGCGCCCTCCCACCCAGTCAAACATGGCAAAACATTCCAGCCATTTTTCTTCCTGCACAACGCTATATAATTTACTACTATCATCCATCATAGTGATAGCCACCGCATAATCAGGGAAATTCAATCCTTGCTGAGTATAAGCCTCTTTTACTTCTAACATCCCATTACGGGTTTCTGGTGTACCCCCAGATTTACTCACCACTAACACTAGGGTAGTATGAAGACGGTCTTTAATTTTACCTAAAGTGCGATCAATTCCAGCCGGATCAGTATTATCAATGAAGTGAAGTTGTAATGGTGGATTAATCGCCGTTAAAGCAGAAGAAACAAATTGAGGACCTAAAGCAGAGCCACCAATGCCCACAGAGAGAATATCGGTAAATTTTAACCCTTGAGGGGTTCGGAGGGCGCCATTGTGGATGTTAGAGGCAAATCCTTTAATTTTTGTGATGCTGTCGATGATACTGTTTTTAATCTCTTGATTGGGGGCAATGTCAGGATTGCGTAGCCAATAATGCCCTACCATTCTTTTTTCGTCAGGGTTAGCAATAGCACCTTGCTCTAATTTTGCTACCGCTTCAAAGGCATCTTGAAATTTAGGCTGGAGGGATTGATAAAATTCATCATCAAAACCCATACGACTTACATCAACATAGATTTCTAATCCTTCGTGATAATAAAGCCAGTCTTGGTAGCGTTGCCACAGTTGTAATTTATCCATCATCTTTTCTTTTTAGTCTGATTCTCCCATTATTATGATTGACAATCAAGTAAAAATCATAAATTATTTTGAACGTCGGTAAACTGAGCTATGATTTTTAGTATTGATGGGAAATGAGGAATAGTCATAATATTTACAGAATAAGAGACTTTTTGTGATTAAAAGTGTTTTATTCTTAAATTTACCTTTGCCTTTTCTACCAGATAGCTTCTATAAATAATTTACACATTATTCCAATGATGTCTAAAGGGATGTTAAATCGTTTTTATTTCTTCTTGCCAATAATGAAAAACCCCTGCTTTTGTTGTTATACTATGATGCTGAGGGGCATTAGCTCATTTGGTAGAGTGCTGCGATCGCACCGCAGAGGTGAGGGGTTCGATTCCCCTATGCTCCATATTACGGTACCAAATTAATTGTCATTATTTGTGAATTGTTGTTACTACACCGAATAAAAAGTAGCTGATTGATTTGAAAAAATTTAATCATTAAAATCACAAAAATTACTCAGAAACTTTTGTATATGATAAATAATATGGAAATTATAATCAGATAACTTATTTGACACTCACACCATCAAATCAGAGATTATGATGGGTGATTCCTACTTCACAGACATATATCGACCTAACACTTAACCATTTAACCTTAAGAATTAATGATGATGATGATGATCGTGGTCATGATCATGGCTATGATGATGAATGGGAGTTGCAGTAGCCAGACTAGGATTAACAGTTACCCCTTCTTCATTTAATAAATCCTCAATTTGAGGAGTTGCCCAATCAGCTGCCATTTGGCAAAACTCTTTATTATCGTTAACGCATTCCATCTGCAAATAATTGACTTGAGGATACTTTTTCTGTAAAGTACCAATAATATGCTCTACATCTAATAAAGTCTCATGATTTTCCGTGGCAAAACCGATGGGCATAAATACCAAAGCCTTAGCACCCAATTCGATCAAGTTTCTACCGGCTAATTCCGCATTTGGTTGAGTCCATTTAATTAAGGGGGTTTGATGGTTTAACCAACCCACAGAAATCAAAGGAAAGCGATTCATTAGTTTTTTTCTTGCCAACTCATACAGTGCTTGACTTTCATCAATACCAGAAGTAAAACCTTTGGCTTCGTGGGGGCAACCATGATTCATTAAGACGATTCCGATTTCGGAGGGGAGATAGGCGTTAGATAATTTTGCCTCAACTTCGTCTTCTACCATTTTTGTGAGTAGATTAATGTATTCTGGTTCGTTATAAAAAGAGGGAATATAGCGCATTCCTTTAAGCCAATGCTCTTCTTCGTTACCAGTTTTAGCTAAAGCCTCGTTAACTTGCTCTACGGCGATACCACTGGTAAAAATAGAATCAACAACTAACAAGGGATAAATTAAAACTTTATCAAATCCTTCCTCTTTTATTTGTTGTAAGACTTGATGAGGCAGGTGAGGGGCGCAGAAGTTAAAGGCTTTAAATACTTTGACTTTATCTCCCCAGCGATGTTGTAAAGCGTGTTCGATATTATGACGTTGACGCTCAAAGATGGCGTTATGGGGAGAAATGAAGTTGCCATGTTGATGACTCCATTCATGAAGGTCAAACATGGCTAATAGTTTGGCAATGGGGGGATAAATCCAAGTTGGGACAGGTGCAAATTTGGCGGTTAATAGGTTTAAGGCTTGTTCGTTATAGTCGGCAAAGTTTTCATAGCTTTCTACTTCGCCATAGCCCATTAATAATACGGCAACTCTGTTTAAGGGTTGAGAGTTAGCGTTGTTATCTTGGATTTTTTCGACTGTTGCTACCACAATTTTTCCTCTGTGTGAAATACTTTGTTTCTATTGTAAGACAATTTCTTATGTGTTAATACTTTTCAAGATAATCTTGCGGGGGGCATGGGGAAAAGGGAAGATAGGGAGAAAATGAAGGAATATCCCTGTTCTGTCACTTTCTGAGAGGAGGGATATGATCTTTTGTAATTGATTATCCGATAATCATTGCAGACCCTGACTAGGAAGGAATTAAAGTCTTAGTTTTGCCACCCAAATTAAAGGCTTGATGGACTGCTTTCAGCGCCCTCACCCCTTCCCATTGAGCCACGACACAACTAATTTTGATCTCCGAAGTGGTAATCATATAGATATTGATATTTTCCACAGCAAGGGCGCTGAAAAATTGAGAAGCAATGCCCGGATATCCTACCATCCCAGCGCCCACCACACTAACCTTAGCAATGTCTTCATCTACCACCACTTCACGGAAATTTAACATAACTTTTAACTCATTTAAAACCGTCACTGCTTGGTTAACATCCCCCTGCGCCACAGTAAAGGCAATATCACGCATGGCAACACCAGCCACCATACGACAACGTTGGGATTGGATGATCATATCCACACTGATATTTTGTTGCGCTAAAGCCGTGAAAATTTGCGCCGCCATACCCGGTTGATCTGGTACATATAAAATAGCAATTTGAGCCTGATTTTGGTCTAAGGCTACCCCTCTGACAGGCACAACAGGGGCGCTATTTTCCCCTTCCGTATAATTAACCTGAGAATTATCAATGGCAAAACTTTCACAAAGGGAAGCAATAGCTCGATCGCAATCTTCTTGATTGACAAGACAACTAACCTTCACCTCAGAAGTGGAAATCATTTGAATATTAACCTCAGCTTTTGCTAAAGCCCGGAACATCTGCGCCGCAATGCCCGGGCGCCCGATCATTCCAGCTCCTGCAATAGCAATTTTGGCAATCTTTTGCTCTGTTAATATATCCGTACTATTGTTTTGATCAAGGAGAGGGGCGCTGGCGTGCGCTACGGCTTCCGCACGATTTAACATCCCTTTGACCACAGTAAAAGCAATATCATTACTATTACCCTCATGAATTGACTGAATAATCAAATCCACATCCACATTCTGACGGGCAATTTCTCCAAATAGTTTAGCCGCAATACCGGGGCGATCAGCTACCCGTAATAAAGCAATTTTTGCCTGATCCGCATCAAACTGCACCGCATCCACCGCCTTAGTAAGCTCTAAACCCACCAACGGGCGCCCTTGCGCAGTGGGAGAAATCACCCTCGTCCCCGGATCATCAGTCCAACTAGATTTGACCACCAAAGGCATCCCAAAATTACGGGCAATTTCCACCGCCCTAGGATGTAATACCTTTGCCCCTAAACTAGCTAACTCCAACATTTCATCACTGGTAATTTCAGCCATCAACTGAGCTTCAGGCACAATGCGCGGATCAGTGGTTAAAATACCGGGTACATCAGTGTAAATTTCGCAACAATCAGCGCCCGTCGCCACAGCCAAAGCCACAGCAGAAGTATCAGAGCCACCCCTACCGAGAGTAGTAATTTCTAAATCAGCTAAATTACTAATGCCTTGAAAACCAGCTACTACCACCACTTTACCTTCTTTTAAATGCTTGGTAATTCTGTCGGTTTTGATTTCCAAAATACGGGCTTTGCTGTGGTGAGCTTCCGTAACGATACCAACCTGAGCGCCCGTCAAAGAAATAGCGTCTTGACCAATTTCCTGTAAAGCCATGGAGAGAAGGGAAATAGTCACTTGTTCCCCTGTAGAAAGTAACATATCCATCTCACGACGACAGGGAAGGGCGCTAATTTCTTGAGCTAACTTCACCAAACCGTCAGTAGTCTTGCCCATAGCGGAAACCACAACTATCACCTGATTGCCTTCTTGCACAGTCTTAACTACTCTTTGCGCGACTGCTTTAATTCTTGCCGTTGAGCCTACCGAACTACCGCCGTATTTTTGGACAATTAGCACCATATCCTAACACATTTTCATAAATGTAACTTACTAAGTTTAACCTACATTAATCCGATGTGCTATAGCAGTCCTAAATCAATCCCCATTTCACTCAACTTCTCCCATAAATACGATTTTTGCACCGTAACACAGGCATCTTGCCTGTATTTCTGTCTAAAAAAGCAAATGTTTTAGAGCCATAATTTTTTGATAAAATTAAATTAGCGTAGTTTTAACAAAAATATTCTGTAAAAAGACAGCGCCCGCCACCCCATTTCTGGTTGATCTTAATGGATGTCATTTTTGATATAGACTTAGTTCATACAGCAAAGATATTAGAGTTAGATCGACTCGTCGTCATCAGATTTAAGTATCATCAAATTATCAACTTTATTAAAGAAAATCAGGAAACCCCCTCAGCAACCATTGAAAAAGTTTTTGATTGTCACCGAGAAGAAGACTATCAACCTAACTATCAAGTATCCCTATCAAATTTAACTGATTCCCCTCTTATTTCTCATGGTTGGCAAAAAGCCCCTAACTTACTGAAACTAGAATCAAAAAAAATCATCAAAAATTATCCATTTTCTCCTCAAAATAAAGACCTTTTTGACTTAAATTCATTACAATCAGTGCTATTAATTCCTTTATTAATTAAAAAAGAAAATAGCCCCTATAAATTACCCGTGTTAGGATTCTTGATTTTACAAAAATATCATTCTAAACAATGGCAAATTGCTGAGATAGAAACTTTCAAATGGATTGGGAAACAGATTTCGACAACCATTGTCACTCAACAAACCGTAGCCAAAGTTCAATCATTAGTAGATGAGCGCACGTCACAGCTCAAAACTAGCTTAGATGTTCAAGCTAAACTCTCAAATAAATTACGTTTTCACCTCGAAGAATTACGCCGACTAAATAAAATTAAAGATGAATTTATTGCTAGTTTAAGTGATGCGTTAAAAACTCCCTTATCTAATCTAAGAATGGGAATAAAAATGTTGAATGTAGTTAATAAAAATAAAAATTTACAAAAATATATTAATATCTTACAAGATGAATGTGAAAAAGAAATAAACCTAGTCAATAATCTTTTAGCGCTGCAACAATTACAATCTAATCAATTAGAAATAGAACAGAAAAAAATTAATATTAAACCAATTTTAGATGATTTATATAACCAATTTTCTCAAGAATTACACTATCGAGGTATTCAACTAGAAATAAATTATGACTTAGATTTCATTTATACTGATGCAAATAGCATCAATTTAATTTTAAAAGAATTAATATATAATGCTACAAAATTTTCAGTAATTAACAGTACCATTAGTTTGATATTAATAGTTAATCGACAACAAGAAAATTATCAGATCACAATTACTAACCTAGGCATAGAAATTACTGCCGAAGATCAAAAAAATATTTTTCAGCCCTTCTATCAAGGTAGTAAAATAGATAATGCCACCAATAGTGGCACAGGGTTAGGACTTGCATTAGTTAAGTCTTTAGTGGAAAATTTACAAGGTAACATTAAAGTTTCTAGTTTAATTTCTGCTAACGGTGAGGATTTCCTCAACAGTTTTACCTTAACTTTTCCGCAAAAAGTGCATGAAGTTTTCTAATTTATCATGGCATCGAGTCAATTATTCTCCCTTCAAGCGCCAATGGGATATTATTTTAGTAGCATTGCAATTTATTAGTTTTTTAATTATTGATGCTTTTTTTAGGAATTTTTCATCATCACAACGCCATAAACGCGCCCGTTGGTTAGTTTATCAGTTAATAAAATTAGGACCTACTTTTATTAAAATGGGTCAGGCTTTATCTACTCGTCCTGATTTAATTCCCCTTGAATATATCGAAGAATTAAGCCAGTTACAAGATCAAGTTCCTGCTTTTTCTTCCGCCGAAGCCATTGAAATAATTGAACAAGAATTGGGAGGAACAATTTATAATTTCTATCAAGAATTTGAATCAATACCTATTGCTGCCGCTAGTTTAGGACAAGTTCATCGAGGAGTTTTAAGCACAGGAGAACAAGTAGTTATTAAAGTACAAAGAAAAGGTTTGGAAGCACTTTTTAATCTTGATTTTGAAGTTTTAAGAAGGTTAATTAATTTTGGTAATTGGTTTTTGCCGGGCTTTAAAAAATATCAATTAGATTTAATTTGTCAAGAATTTTTTGCGTTATTATTCACGGAAATAGATTATCTTAATGAAGGAAAAAATGCCGAGCGTTTCAAGACCAATTTTCAACAAGAAAAAATGGTAGTTGTGCCGAAAGTTTATTGGCATTGTACCACCAAAAAAATCTTAACTTTAGAATATTTACCCGGCATAAAAATCAATGATCGAGAGACTTTAGAAAAACGAGGAATTCCCATTAAACTACTAATTGAATTGGGTATTTGTAGTTATTTAAAACAGTTATTAGAAGATGGTTTTTTTCAAACTGACCCTCATCCGGGTAATATGGCGGTAAGAGATGACGGGGCGATTATTTTTTATGATTTTGGCACTATGGCAGAAGTGAAAGGATTAGCACGAGAACAAATGGTACAAACGTTCTTTGCTATTTTGCGCAAGGATGCGGATCAGGTGTTAGAAATGTTAATCTATATGGGATTAATTGAACCTGTGCCAGATATGACAGCAGTTAAGCGTTTGATCGGTTTTTTGTTAGAGCGTTTTCGGGATAAACCCATAGATATTAATGCTTTTGAGGAAATCAGCGCGGAAATTTATGTCATGTTTGAGCAACAGCCGTTTCGATTACCTCCGCAAATGACTTTCATTGTCAAGGCTTTGACTACTTTAGACGGTATTGCGCGCAATTTAGACCCTCAATATAACCTCTTGGCAGCAAGTCAGCCTTTTATCCGTAATATTGCCAAATCAGGTAATAATGTTGGAGTTTTAGGGGTAGTATGGCAACAAACTAAGATGTTTTTAAGGGAAAATTGGGCTAAACCTTCCTCAATGGAAAAGTTAATGAGGGATTTTCAATTTAAGTTGGAGGCAGGAGAATTACAAATGAGGGTGCGTGATTTGGAGAGTCAGCGCACTTCACACCACATTTATTTAGTTCTCAAGTGCCTTTTATTTGCTTGTTTAACGGGTTTTTCCTTGCTTAATGGCATCCTTCTCGTTTCTACTGTTTATAGTCGGTGGGCGCTGGTTTTATTTGGGCTGACGGTTTTTTTTGGCTTGTTCCTCGGGCGCTGTTTATTTAATTTAACTATTCAGGAGAGATTTACTAAATCTTAGATTTTCTATATAAACGGATATAAAATGACATAAAAGGACAAATAAATAAAAAGTTTGTGAAAGTATTCGATTTCGGTTTCAGAAAAGTAATATTTGATGTACGATAAAGGGAGATTTTGGTTGCCCCTTTTGGGGAAGTACCTTACAAAAATAGGATAGTAATACTATTAACGCTTCCGTGGGTGAAGCAGTCTGTTAAATCAGATAACATAAGTGTCTTAAAAATATTTTTTAAGGCTTTGAGGGATACCTCCTTTTGAGTATTTTACTCAAATGCTATTGCAGTTTATTACGGTATATGCCGTTTTATTCTGCATAAACGTATCAGATTAAGATGAAGCGTAAAGGATTAGTCTTTTGTCTCAAAACTCATTACCCACAGCCAAACCCTTATATTTGTGGAGAAGGTGAGAAATACTTAGTTTATTTTTACTAACTTTATAAATTCTTGGGTAAGGTCTAATTCGTCTTGTAATACAGTGTCATACACTGACAATAACCACCTTGTTAATCTAGCTTCTATTTGAGTGAGTCTAGCTTGAGTATGAAGAAGTAATATTTTTTGGGCGTTGCTGAATCAAGGTATGAAAATAAAAACTCAACAATCTAGAATACTTACTATTCAATAGTTTAGCGATCTCCCATAAATATGAATCATACTCAAAATCAGCAACTCCATTTTTTGTAAAGCACCAGCTTCTTTAAATTCTCTAAGTAATACATCTGAATGCATTTTAAAACTTTTCCCTTCACCTCACAAGACCACTTAGAGGAGAACTAGCATTAGCATAGGTTTTAATGGGAATACGCCCAGCTTGATAAGCCAAGCGCCCGGCTTCCGTTGCCATGCCCATAGCTTTTGCCATTTGTACGGGATTTTGTGCCATAGCAATGGCACTATTAATCAATAAAGCATCAGCGCCCATCTCCATACCAAAAGTAGCTTCCGATGGGCAACCAATACCAGCATCGATAACTACTGGCACTTGAGACTGTTCAATGATAATTTTAATGTTAGCAGTATTTTGGATACCCTGCCCCGAACCGATGGGCGAACCAAGAGGCATTACCGTAGCGCACCCCACCTCTTCCAAACGTTTACACAGTAGAGGATCAGCATTCACATAAGGTAACACGGCAAACCCTTCCTTGACCAACTGCTCCGCCGCCTGTAACGTCCCAATGGGATCAGGTAGTAAATATTTACTATCAGGAATTACCTCTAATTTAACAAAATTATTGTCTTCTTGACCCAATAACTTTGCCATTTCTCGACCGAGACGGGCAACTCTAACGGCTTCCTCAGCGTTAGTGCATCCTGCAGTATTGGGTAACATCCAAATTTTAGTCCAGTCTAGCGCTTCCGCTAATCCTTCATGACCGGGCGCGTTATTTTGTACCCTTCTGATTGCCACCGTGACGATTTCGCAACCACTGGCAATAACACTTTGTTGCATAGCTTCTCTACTAGGATATTTCCCTGTTCCTGTCATTAAGCGAGAGCTAAAACGGCGACCGGCAATAATTAAAGGGTCTGTATTGCTAGTTGTTGAACCGTTGAGGGCGCTTTGAGGGGGGGTCATGGGCAGGGGATAAGTCATAATTTTGGGGGCTATACTAGCTGTAATTTGCGGCTTAGAAGAAAGAAAACGTTGGTAACTAAAAGGGGTAATGAGATGGTCATTTTTACCATCAATTAAATTACTGATTAATTGGGCGGTGACGGGCGCGAGAAGAATCCCGTTACGATGATGACCAGTGGCTAAAATTAAATTATCGCTGTCACCATAACCTAAGATAGGCATTTCGTCAGGAGTGCCGGGGCGGTAGCCATACCAAATCTCTTGTAAATTCCAATCAGCGAGGGGGGGATATAATTTGATGGCACGTTGTAAAAGGATATTAATTCCAGCGCCCGTCACCCCTTTTTGCCAACCTACGTCTTCCACCGTTGCACCCACAATCAAGCGCCCGTCACACTTCGGCACGAGATAAGTATTTTCACCAAAAATCACTCGATGGAGAGGATGAGAAGAAGGCATTTTTAAACTTAACATTTGCCCTTTGATGGGGCGCACAGGTAAGGGTAACAGTTGCCCAGACCAAGCACCTCCAGCTAATATATAAGTATCAGCGAACATTTTACCTTGATTGGTGAGGATAGAAGTAACAGTGTGATGGTGACGGTGAAGGGCGCTGACTTTTACTCCTTCTAATAATTCTACTCCCAAAGCTCCATTTAATTCCAATAAGGCTTGACCCAAAAGACGGGGGTTAACTTGTCCTTCTTGAGGATACCACCAAGCACCCACCACCTCGTGACCTAATCCGGGTTGATAATAGTCTAAACTCGCACGATCTAACCATTGCCCAGAGGAAGAAGTAGAAGAATTAGAGTAAACAGGGGCGATAATACCACAGGGGTTATAATCCACCTCTTTTGCCCCTAGATGTTGTAATTTATCGATCCATTGCGGATATAAAGCAAGGGATTGCTGCCCTAATTCTAACATTACCCCCGTTAAACCCTCGGCGGAGGGCGCTAACATTCCAGCGGCAGCATGGGTAGCGGCTTGTTTAAAATTACCACTGATTACCGTGACATCTTTACCCCTTAATTTTAGTTCGAGGGCGCACGCCAAACCGATAATACCGCCCCCGATAACAATAACTTCCTTTGTGACCATCACTTAATCTTTGTTACTGATACGTTTATGCAGAATAAAACGGCATATACCGTAATAAACTGCAATAGCATTTGAGTAAAATACTCAAAAGGAGGTATCCCTCAAAGCCTTAAAAAATATTTTTAAGACACTTATGTTATCTGATTTAACAGACTGCTTCACCCACGGAAGCGTTAATAGTATTACTATCCTATTTTTGTAAGGTACTTCCCCAAAAGGGGCAACCAAAATCTCCCTTTATCGTACATCAAATATTACTTTTCTGAAACCGAAATCGAATACTTTCACAAACTTTTTATTTATTTGTCATTTTATATCCGTTTATATAGAAAATCTAAGATTTAGTAAATCTGGTTAAAGCTAGTCGAAATTAAAGTAACGGTGGAGGGCGCTGGTATTCCATAGGATAACTTAATTAGGCTTGGGAAAATTGATAGTTGACAATTGACAATTAATGATCTCCCTTTCCAAATTATTCGGAAACAAAAAAGCGCCCTCCCCCGTCAAAAAAGGAAGATTATTAAAACAGAATAAGTTATGGTATCCTCGATTTCGTTATCATGGTGTAGTTTATCCATTGCTATACCAAGATCAAGAGTGAAAATTGACCAACTCTCCAACACTGATTTAATTGTGCGCTGTCAAGAGGGAAGCCAACCTGATCGCATCGCTTTTGCCGAATTGGTAAATCGCTATCAATCCTATGTTGATAAAATACTATATAATCTAGCGCCCGACTGGCAGGAAGACCGCGCAGACTTAGCCCAAGAGGTATGGATTAGGGTTTATAAAAATATTAAACGATTGCAAGAACCTGTTAAATTTAAAGGCTGGTTAAGTCGTATCACTACTAACTTATTCTATGACCAACTACGCAAAAAAAAGCGTCATTTACCACCTCTTTCTATGGATGCCTCTATTTCTGCTAATGAGGATATGAAATGGGATATTCCTTCTGATTTACCTTTACCTGAAGATAATTTAAGTACCTCAGAATTTTACGACCTTTTACATCAAGCCATCGCATCCTTGCCAGAAGCCTTCCGCACTACCATTATTCTTCGGGAAATTCAGGGTTTGAGTTACGAAGAAATTGCCGACATTACCAAAGTTTCTTTAGGTACGGTAAAATCAAGAATAGCTAGAGCGAGAAATCGGTTACAAATTTTACTAAAACCCTATTTAGAAACTCACAATTAAATTTTTTACTCCTCTACTTACTCATCTAAATATTATGTCTAATCACCCCTATCCCACTGATAAATGTACTTTTGAACTTCTCAGCGCCTATTTGGATGGGGAAGTAACTCCCCATCAACGGCAGGAAGTACAGGATTTATTGGATAATGATCCAGAAATTCAATTACTTTATCGCCGTTTGCTCAATTTACGTCAAGAAATTAATAATTTACCCATTCCGCAACCTGAATATACCCCTCGCCAAATTTCTCAAGGGGTTTTCGCCAAAATCGATCAACAAAGAAAACAACGCCAACGTTTTTTGTTGGGGGGAGGGGCGCTGGTGGTGGCAACAGTTGCCACCATTAGCGGTTTATTAGGTGGTAACCGCCAATGGTGGCAAATGGCACAGGATTCCCCATCCGATGACGGGAATTTAGTTATTGCCCTCAATGAGCCTTTAATCGATTTACCTGTGGTAGAGGAATCTTTAAATATTTCTCTCGATCAACCTCTTTTAGACCTTAATTAGGGGTTGCTGAAAAAGTATTTTGGTGAGGGGAGGTGTCAGGCTTCGGGTGTCAGGTTTCGCGGTGAAATCCTTGTAAATTAAAGAGTTAAGCCTTTAAACCTTTGCCCTTTTTATTGATATTAAACGCAAAATTTAACTAAAGCGCCCAAATCTTCAACTCTGACACCTTCACCCTTAGCGCCCATCTCCCAATCATCACCGTTACGAATAAAATCAGCCATAATCATGCCCGTTTGATTTTGATATTGGCTACCAGATAGGGTATAACGGGCAATTTCTTTTTTATTAACTAAATCCACCAAGCGAATAAAAGCATTTTTCACCTGAGAAAAATCTTGCTGACGGCTAAAAGCATTATAAATATTCACCACAATTATTAACTTATCAATATCTTGAGGTACTTGCTTCAAATTGATAATAATTTCCTCATCGTCGCCGTCTCCTTCTCCTGTCAAATTATCTCCCATGTGCAGAATAGCATCAGAATAATGACGTAAATTACCAAAATAGATTATGTCTCTTTGAGGATTTGCCGATTTGCGATTTTTGCCACAGCAAATAACCGAAGCATCAAGGTCAAAATTAGAGCCCCCTCCTAGTAAACTGCCAAGAAAACCCCCTTTTTTTTCAGCCACATCCCAACCTAAACCACACATCAAACGCTCTAACTTAGGAGCTTCTTTTTTGAGAGAAATTCTTTGTCCTTTTTGTAAACTAATACCCATAATTCACCTTTTATAATCTAATTAACATTATGGTAGCTAATTTAACTATAAATTCTTCATAACTAATTAAAATATGGTGGAGGGCGCCCGTCACCCTGTTTATAAATTGATTAAATATCAACTTATCTTGACAATGATCAGAAAAGTGAAGGGATCAAGTTCAACCATAGACCAAATTATTAACATAAGGTTAACAAAATGTAGTCATATTAACAAATTCCTTAGTTTTTAAAAAGTAATTAATCATTGAACATAATTTCAGTGATGTAACGAAAATTAATGTTTTTTTAAGATCGCTTTAAAACAGAAAAAAATAGAAAAATAATAGTAATTGGTAATTATCTTTACAACCAACAGGGATCAAGGGATGTTAACTTAGATAGTGACAGAATAAATAAAAATATAAATAAAAAAGATAGATTATGGCTCAGATACTAGACTCCATCCCTAACGATGATAACAATAAGATCATGTGCTGTTATGTTAATGCCACCAGTCAAATTCAGGTGGCAAGAATCACTAATATTAATAATTGGTATTTTGAAAGAGTGGTATTTCCCGGACAAAGATTATTGTTTGAAGCCTTACCCCAAGCACAATTAGAGGTACATTCGGGTATGATGGCAAGTTCTATTCTTTCTGATACCATACCTTGTACCAGTTTATCTTTAATTGATGATCAAGAGGAAAAAAAAGCCTTTAATGAAGAATTGGAGTTGATTTCCGCTTAAAAAACATTCCCTCCCCTTTTTGGGCAGGGTTTTCACAAAGTAAGGATTGAAATGGATTTGTTTAGGACTGGAAGACAGGAGGATTTTGTAATATTAATTGATTTATTAGTAGCTAAAAATATCTAAATTTCAGACTATTAAAGACTATCAGAAATGAAAGCTCGGACTCAAGAAGATGTTATCACAAAATTGAATCCACTTCTCAGAGGTTTTGCCAACTATTACAGAGGGGTAGGTAGCAAAGAAACCTTCTCATACATCGAAAACCGAGTATGGCATTACCTCTACCGTTGGGCTAAACGTAGGCATCCCAATAAATGACAAACATGGGTATTCAAACGCTATTTTCATAGTTTTAGAGGAAGAAATGGTGTGTTTATGTGTAAGGGTATTGGCAGAAAAGGACAACAAGTAACTCATATCCTATACAATATAGCTAGTACCCCAATCATTAGACATATCAAAGTCAAAGGCAATGCTAGTCCATAGGATTCCTCACTCCGAGAATATTGGAATTACCGCAAACTCAAACAGGGTAAAAACTATTGGACAAAAGGTAGTAAATACTATCAAGTAGCCATTAATCAAAATTGGAAATGCCCTATATGTGGAGAAAACTTATTTAACGGAGAGCAAATAGAAACCCATCATATAGTACCTGTTAAAGATGGTGGTGAAGATTCCACTGATAATCTTGTACACTTACACAAGCCTTGTCATAAACAGGTGCATTCTAAATCCAAGTTGAAGGCTTGAAGTAAGGCTTGAGCCGTGTGATTGGTAACAGTCACCCACGGTTCTTAGGGGAGGGGAGAGAGGTGACTCTCAAACCTTACCTGCTAACACAGATACAATAATTACCAAACTTAATATTAATCTTCCGTATCACCGGCAAAATAAGACTTAGAGCGCACGGGATCATTTACCATAGTTTTATCGCCTTCTTGCCAATCGATGGGGCAGACTTCATCTTGGTGAGATTGCACATACTGAATCGCTTTAAGAACTCGCAAAGTTTCATCCACACTACGACCAAAAGAAAAATTATTGACCGTCATATATTGAATAGTACCATCAGGATCAATAATAAATAAACCCCTTAAAGCAATTCCTGCTTCAGTTTCCAAAACTCCGTAAGTAGTACAAATTTCCTTGCGTAAATCAGAAATTAAGGGATAATTAATCTCACCGATGCCCCCTTGTTTCCTTTCCGTTTGTATCCAAGCCAAATGAGCAAACTCACTATCCACCGATACCCCTAAAATCTCAGTGTTGAGGGCGCTAAATTCTTCATAACGATCACTAAAAGCGATAATTTCGGTAGGGCAAACAAAAGTAAAATCAAGAGGATAAAAAAACAGCACCACATATTTATCACTATAATTCGATAACTTGATCGTGTGAAAATCCTGCTCAATTACGGCTGTTGCCGTAAAATCGGGTGCTTTTTGTCCTACTTTAATACTCATACATTAACCTCAAAAATACCTAAACCTTTTCATCAACTTTTCTCTCCTTATCTTAACCCAAAGTATCATCTCAACTTGGCAACTTTGCGACTTTGCGAGACTGAAAAAGTGCAATCGTGAGGGCAAAGGTTTCAGGCTTCAGGTTGCAGGTTTTAGGTGTAATTTTCAAACCTAATACCTAACACCCGATACCTGACACCTTTACAGCTATGCTTAAAAACTTTATTTAATAAGGGTTTTGATTTATTCAGCAAATCCTATTTATCAATAACGTTGAGGATAACTTCTCATAAAAGCAGTGCAATCATCAGCGCCCATGGGCATACTTAACCATTGCCCTTGAATGATATTACATTGAAAATCCCGTAAAATTTTTAACTGAGCCTCATTTTCCACTCCCTCAGCAATCACCTTCATGTTATAACCCTTACCGAGAGTAATTACCGCATCAATTAAAGCCTGATCTTGTTGATTTACCGTCAAATCTCGGACAAAAGACTGATCAATTTTGATGGTATGAAAGGGAAATTTTTTGAGATAACTAAGGGAAGAATAACCGGTGCCAAAATCATCCAAAGAGAATTTAACGCCATATTCCGTCAATTTCTTAATGACTTTCGCTGTTTTTTCGCTATCCTGCATTAACAAACTCTCCGTTACTTCCAACTCCAAAAGTTCGGGTTTCAAACCAGTAGAAGTAATAATTTCCTTGACTCTCTCCACAAAATTATCCTGTTTAAACTGTTTTACCGATACATTAACGGCAATAGAATGTAAATTAAAACCCATATCTAACCATTGCCTAGTTTGACGACAAGCGCACTCCAACACCCATTCACCGATAGGTATGATTAAGCCCGTTTCCTCAGCCAAGGGGATAAACTTGCTGGGAGATACTACTCCTAAAGAAGGATGATTCCAGCGCACCAGCGCCTCCACACTAATAATCTGGTTAGTTTGTAAATCCAACTTAGGTTGATAATTAAGATATAACTCATTTTGAGCAATGGCATCATATAAACTATTTTCCAACTCAAATAAAAACATTTGTTGTTGACTTAAATCATTGGTATAGTATTGAGAGTTATTTTTGCCCATTTGCTTGGCGCGAGACAAAGCAATATCAGCATTACGAATTAATTGCTCTAAACTTTGCCCATCTTGGGGATAAATGGCTGCCCCAATACTACAAGTAACATAGATAGTGTAATTATCAATGAGGAATGGCTCTTTTAAACTGCCCATAATTAATTCAATAACATGATTGACATTATGGACAACCGTATCTTGGATTGCCACCGTAAATTCATCTCCCCCCCACCGAGCCAAACAGCAATTACTAGGTAAAATTGACAACAAACGATAAGCAAAACTTTCTAGTAACCTATCCCCTGTAGTATGGTTTAGAGTATCATTAACATTTTTAAAACGATCAATATCGATAAATAATACCGACAACTTATCTTTATTTTCCTCCACATCCAATAATAATTTGTGTAGTTGCCAATAAAAATAATCTCGATTACCGATACCCGTTAAAGAATCATGAAATGCCTGATATTTTAGTTTAACTTCAGAGTTTTTCCGCTCGGTAATATCAAAAATATAACTGCGAATAACATTATATTTAGAAAGATAGTGAATATATTGTTCAAAAAACTGATCCTTAATTTGAATTTCCCTAACTACTAATTGACTATTTTGGGTATCCTTTGGAATGGCTAAATTAGCAATGAGAGGATGAATGGGATTTTCTACCGTAGGCAACAAATCCCCAAAACAGAGGTGGGCGCTGGGATTCATATAAGTTATCGCACCGCTATAATCAAGCTCAATAATCGGCTGAGGAGACAACTCAGGAAAAGAAGCTAATCTTTTCATCTCGCCCTCCTGCAAATTACCACTCAAATTTTGTTCAGAAATGATTAAAGTATTTTGTAACTCTTCCCTAGGAATATTAAAACGATAGCTACCATCAACTCGCCAATTATCATCCTTTTCTGGTTCGTCTTTTTTGTGATTAGTGTCAATTTCAATTTGATAAATTCCCCTAATCTCATCACTACCAAATAAAATTACATCGCCATTTTCTAACTGACGACGAATAGTTTTTTTGCCATTAACTAAAATACCATTTTGACTACGATTACCTTGTAAATCCCCATCAATGAGAATGTAAGCGCATTGATTTTCATTAATGTCGCTGCGAATTAAAGTAGCATGATTCCTCGAAACGGCTGGAGAATTTAGCTTAACACTACTATCAGAATGTCTGCCCACAGAATAAATACTAGACTCTAGCATAATTGATCTCTGTACACCAGACTCATCCACTACTAGCACATGATTAATCTTGAGGTGACTACTACTCATTAGATATTATTAGGAAATAATTAAGTAAAATTATAAGTAGGATTTGCCAAAAAATTAGTAGCATCCTCCATCGGTAGCGGTTGAGTAAATAAATTACCCTGTATTTCATCACATCCTAACTCACATAGTAAATCTAATTGAGCTTGATTTTCAATACCTTCTGCTACCACGTCTAAGTGAAAACTCTTGCCAATGGCAATAATTGCCCCAATCATGGGTAAATCTTCTGATTTGTGGTGTAAATTTTGTACTACCACGTTATCAATTTTCATAGTGTGAAATTTAAACTGTTTTAAATAACCCACCGCCGACATTCCCACACCAAAATCATCAAGACAAATTTTTACCCCCAACTGATTCAACTCTGTCAAAGTTTTTACCGCCAAATCCACATCAGCAGTAATAATTTTTTCGGTAATTTCCAACTCTAAAAATTCAGGCTGTAATTTAGTTTTGTCTAAAATATTTGACACGACACTGGCAAAATTAGGTTGCTGAAACTGTTGTATTGAAATATTAACGTGAATAGGCTGGTTAGTCACATTATTTTTTTGCCACACTTTATGCTGAAAACAAGCGGTTTCCAATACCCATTCACCAATAGGCACAATTAACCCTGTTTCTTCGGCTAAAGGAATAAACTGAGAAGGTTTAACTTCTCCTAATTCAGGATGAGACCATCTTAACAGAGCTTCTACTCCTTTGATTTGTTTGGTTTTAATATTTACTCTGGGTTGATAGTATAGGGAAAATTCCTGTTTATCTAGGGCATGATATAGCAATTTTTCTAATCTTAAGAGACGATCAATTTCCTGTTGTACCTTAATATCATAGAATTGATAGCTACCAGCGCCCGTCTCCTTACTTTTCAACATAGCAGTTTGGGCATGATTAAGAATGGTGTTAGATTGATTACTTTCTTCTCCATAGATAGCAATACCAATATTAGTTCTAACGTAAATTTTTTGATTATCAATAAAAAATGGTGGTTTCAGTGCCTCTACCACTCGATTACGCACTTTGCCTATATCCTTAACGGTTTTAACAATGGGGAGAAGACAAACAAATTGATTATCTTGCCATCTTGCCACAGTATCCCCCGAACGTAAAGAAGCGCGCAAACGTTTAGAAAAACCATCAATAATACTGGTTTTGAGACGATAGGAAACCGCTTCCGTGGAATTTGTTTGTAATGCCAACTCAATAAAAATCACACACAATAAACCCTGAGTACGAGTACTATTAGCTATAGCCGTGTTTAATTGCTCCATAAACAAATGACGATTGGGTAATCCTGTTTCTAAATCATATAATCCTTGCTCTTGAATTACTGTGGATTGATCAATTTGCCTACCGAGAGGGCTTAAACTGAAGGAAATAATTTTTTGATCACCATAAGTAATCAAAGAAGAATTACATTCTACCTCAATTAAACTACCATCTTTTTTGAGAAAACTTGCTCTTTGTTCTTCTTTCCACTGAGTAGTTTTCCTGCTAATAATACTCTTAATTTTTACATCAATTTCCTGTTGCTCTAAAGACAATAAATCATAAAGATTTAGAGAATAAATTTCTTCTAAGTTATAACCTAATAGATCACAAAAAGCGTTATTAACTTCCAAGACTTTTTTATTACTGGCATCTACTAAAAATATTCCTTCTCTGGTTTGGTTTAAAACTGTTTTATATCTTTGCTCACTATCTTTTAATTGGGCTTCAATTACTTTTCTTTTAGTAAAATCAAATACATAACAACGGATTAATTTCTGCTCAGATAAATAATGAATATATTGCTCAAAAACTTGATTTTTAATACTTATTTCTCTAACAAAAAGATTAGTATTACTACCATGATTTTTAGTATTTTTGACCAATCCTACTAACAGAGGATGATCATCTTTTGATTGACCAACTTGTAATTCTGGAAATTTAGTGGTCGCTGAAGGATTCAAATAAGTAATCACCCCTTCCCAACTTAACTCAATAATGGGGTTAGGGCTTAACTCTGGAAATGATGCTAATTTGCTCATTTCCTCACTTTGGGCATTGCTGGGAATTTGCTCTGAGGTTTCTAATTTCCCTTCTGGCATCACAAAGGTTTGTTTCCAATCTATGGACTCACTACCTGTCTCTATGGTGGTGCTGGGGGGCGCTGAGGGCGTAAAATCTCCTGACTGCAATAGCATTAAATCAGCCACATTTGAGACGACATAATAAGTGGCTTTGATTTCCAGACCAAACTTAATGGTATCCTCATGTTTTAGCTCTTTAACTAAGCATCTCTCATCATTGATAAAAATGCCATTGGTGCTACGATTTCCCTGCAAATCACCATCTAACAACCAATAAGAAAAGGTACTATTTTTAGTGTCCGTACGTTTTAAAACAGTGGCGTGAAAACGAGAGACTTTTTTAGAACTAATAGGAATTGTATTGCGAGGGTCTCTGCCTACAGAATATTTCCCCTCGTCTAGTACAATGGTTTGACGAGACCTTTCATCTTCAATGACTAAAACATGGGTTAAACCTTTCAAGTTGTTATTTATGATCGTTCTGGTATTATCGCCATTCATGGGTATTTTTCGTCAATTAATCTAGGGTTTTTTCTATATTAGTCTGAAATTAAAGAGTGATTGTCTTGTTTTAAGAAATCGATAATTTCTTGGGTTGGTAAAGGGCGAGAAAATAAATTGCCCTGAATTTGCCCACAGCCAAAATCTCGAAGCAGGTCAATTTGTTCTAATTTTTCTACTCCCACAGCTACCACCCTTAAATTATAACCTTGAGCGAATGTAACCAGCGCCCTCACCAGAGTATTTTCCCGTAAAGAATGTTGATCCATTTTAGTAATAATACTCGGACTAATTTTCACCGCTCGGAAAGGATACTGTTGTAAATAACCGAGGGAGGAATTACCTACCCCAAAGTTATCCAAACACAAACCCACATTTAACTGAGATAATCGATTAATAGTACGGGTGGCAAATTCAGGGTTCTGTGACAAACAAGCCTCATTAATTTCTAATTCTAACTGTTGTGGGAGCAATCCTGTTTGTTCTAAAACTTTCTCTACGATTTCAGGGAAATTAGACTGATTAAACTGACGACCAGATATATTAACGCCAATAATCAATTTTGGCAATCCCTCTTCATTCCATTTTTGCATTTGAGCGGTGGCAGTTTGTAATATCCAGATACCGAGAGGCAACATAAAATCTGTTTCTTCCGCTAACCGTAAGAAATGTTGTGGTGTTACCTTCCCTAATTCAGGATGATTCCAGCGTAATAGGGCTTCTAAACCTTGTAATTTTTGATCCTGTGCATTTACTTGAGGTTGATAACAAAGGAAGAACTGTTGTTCTTGGATGGCACTACCGATTAAGTTTTCTAATTTTAGTAAACTAGCAGTTTTGGGGCTAATGGTGAAGCCCGTTAAGCCGTAACTTTGTGGCGTAGCGCCCCTCCCCTCATCCAAAGAATTAAGGGTATTTTTGATTAGAGTATCCGTATCATCACCATCAAGGGGATATACCACCATACCCACTGTTAATTTTAAATCAATATTACCTTTTTGTTCTTGTAAATATTGTTCTAAAACATTAGACATACGCTTGGCAATTTTAGCAGGGTCTCTAGGTCCTCTAATTCTGGAAAATAAAGCCATAAAAGTGTTATCATTCCAGCGCGCGGCTAAATCCCCGGCGCGTAAACAGGATTGGAAAGTTTGGGCAAAATTGCGGATAAATCGTTCTGTTTCTTTTTCTCCTCTTAAATCTCTAAACTCAGCAAGATTATGGATTTCTACCACAATCAAACTCATTAAATATTGGTATCTTTTGGCATTAGCTAAAGCGATGCTAAGTTGTTCTCGAAATAGTTTTTCATTGGGTAATTTAGTCAAGACATCATGAAAGTTGTCATAAATACTATATTCCGACTCTTGGTTGAGGGCGCTGGTTTTTTTCAGCACAATGCAGAAAATTTCTTTATTTTGGTAACTATTAACGCTGATACTACACTCTAAATTTAATAATGAGCCATCTTTACAGCGATGGAGATATTGAGTAACATAGTCCTGCTTTGTGTCGGTAATATTAGTTAAATCTTGGTTTAGTTTCTGTAAATCCGTGGCGATGATATTATAAAGGGTGAATTGTTGTAATTCGGCACTGGTGTAACCCACCATGCGACAATAAGTATCGTTAACCTCGATAATGCGTTTGTTGTTGGCATAAGCTAGAATTATGCCCTCAGAAGTTTGACGAATGATGGCGCGATACCTAGCCTCACTTTCTCGCAATTGTGCTTCCACTTGTTTTCTCTTGGTAAAATCAAAAACATAGGACCTAATTAATTTTTTTTCTGAGAGATAATGGACATATTGTTCAAATACTTCTGCGCCAATTTTTACTTCTCTGAGGAATAAATTACCCTGACGATTGTTATATTCTGACAATAAATCAGCTAGGATGGGGTGCGCTAGTTTATCATCTTGGATAGTTTCAAACTTGATACTGGCCGCTGGATTGAGATAAGTTATATTTCCTTCCCAATCTAACTCAATGATGGGATTGGGGCTTAACTCTGGAAAAGATGCTAACCTAATTAATTCTTCTTGGTCTTCTGCACTTCCTTCGTGGGTTTCCTCTTCTTTAGAAATTAAGGTTTGAGTCGCCGAATTAGTTAAAGTGCTACGGGCGCTGTTCATATTACCCAAATCATCAGGATTAAATAAATCTATACCCGACTCCGTAGCGATAATGTAGTAGTTTGCTTTCGCTTCATTAGCAAAACGAATACTATCCCCATGCTTTAACTCATGGGAAATTTTAGAATGTCCATTAATCAATAAACCATTGGTGCTTCTCTTGCCCTGCAAATCTCCGTCAATGATACGATAAGAATAACCTCCCGTTTCATCATCAATTTTCCTGATTAAAGTGCCATGGGTGCGAGACACTTGATAATCGTAGATAACGATGGGGTTATTAGAATCTCGACCCAAAGTATAGTTACTATCTTCTAAAGAGACGATTCTTCTGCCTTTACGGTCTTCAATAACTAATATGTGACGAAATTCTTGAGTTTCACTCATCGATATACACCTAGATAGTTTATGCTTAGGTTATTCTAGCTCACTTTTTGGCTGTCATTATTCCTTATCATTCATCATATTTGTTTTCTGATACGTTTATGCAGAATAAAACGGCATATACCGTAATAAACTGCAATAGCATTTGAGTAAAATACTCAAAAGGAGGTATCCCTCAAAGCCTTAAAAAATATTTTTAAGACACTTATGTTATCTGATTTAACAGACTGCTTCACCCACGGAAGCGTTAATAGTATTACTATCCTATTTTTGTAAGGTACTTCCCCAAAAGGGGCAACCAAAATCTCCCTTTATCGTACATCAAATATTACTTTTCTGAAACCGAAATCGAATACTTTCACAAACTTTTTATTTATTTGTCATTTTATATCCGTTTATATAGAAAATCTAAGATTTAGTAAATCTCTTCTTGTTTATGTGAAGAAATATTATTAATTTTGGCTCTCTTACTTTGAATATGTCAATTATTAGTTTAGTTAGGGAAAAGGGATGGGGAAAATTATGAATTATTAGTTATGAAGTTTTAATACTTGATCATTGGTGTGTAAATTCTAAAATATCCATTATCCATTATTCATTGTCAATTGTCCATTAGAGTTGTCCATTATTCGCCCTGTGATACAATCGAAACAATTATTATTAGCAATTTTTGATAAAAAATACATTACCAGAGAGTAAATCATGACATCATCTTCCATTGCCGTTAGAGAATTACCCCTATTTCCTCTTCCCGAAGTAGTTTTGTTTCCCGGGCGCCCTCTACCGTTACATATATTTGAGTTTCGTTATCGTATGATGATGAATACCATCCTAGAATATGATCGCCGTTTTGGGGTACTGATGATCGACTCTAGCAGTGGGGAAATTGCACCCGTGGGATGTTGTGCAGAAATTATCCATTTCGAGAAATTACCTGATGATCGCATGAAAGTGCTAACTCTGGGACAACAACGCTTCAGATTGTTGGAATATGTGAGAGAAAAACCCTATCGAGTGGGTTTAGTGGAATGGATTGAAGATTTATCTTCCCCTCATGATTTAAGAGGGAAAGCCTTAGAAGTGAAAAGTTTATTAAAAGATGTAGTCAAATTATCTGCTAAATTAACGGATCAAAAAATAGAATTACCCGAAAATTTACCCACTTCTCCTTCTGAGTTATCCTATTGGGTAGCCAGTAATTTGTATGGCGTGGCCTCTGAACAACAAGTATTATTGGAAATGAGAGATACGGCGGAGCGTCTTGACAGAGAAGCCGATATTTTGAATACTACTCGCAGTAATTTGGCAGCGCGCACCGCCCTTAAAGATGCTTTTAATTAGGGGTTGCTGAAAAAGTTAACTCTTGGGAGCAAATTAAAAGTACAAAGTAGATAATTATGAGATTTTAGCATCTAAATTTGTCAAATAAATCCCAGTTTTTGTTAAATAAAGAGGTTAAAATCAGTGGGTTGAATAAGTATTCAACCCCTACAAATTCTAATGAGCAAATATGAATATTAAGCAACGGTTAAAGCTTTTATTACAAGCGTCTTTTTTTAGTTTATTTGTTGTAATTAATGCTTTTAGTCCATCACAAATTAAAGCACAAACTGAAACATCTTTCTGTCGCCAAGATTTACCTAAAACTATCGATAATATTATTAATCAACCAGAGTTAAAAAAGGCAAATTGGGGAATTATTGTAAAAAATGGGGATAATGATGAAACTTTTTATCAACTCAATAGCGATAAATATTTTCTTCCCGCTTCTAATGCAAAGTTATTAATTACCGCCAGTAGCTTAATTAAATTTGGCAAAAATTATCAAGTAACCACCCCTGTTTATATACGGGGGAGTGCGCCGGTTTTAGATACTTTAATTATAATGGGTTCAAGCGATCCTACTTTAACCCATAACAGTTTAAAAAACATCGCTCAAAAGTTAAAAAAAGATGGCATTAAATCTATTAATAAAGTAATTGTTGTTGGTGATAACCAAACTGATAATTTAGTGAATGGCACTTGGGAAGTTTCTGATTTGCCTTTTGCTTATGCCCCACCAATTAGTAAACTTAATTTAGTAGAAAATGTAGTTTCTTTTAATGTAATTAGTAGAGAAAATAATCAATTACCAATCATTAATTGGTCAGATAATTTAGGGGGAAAGCAGTGGCGTGTTAATAATCAAATTTTAGTTAATAATAATATTAAAGATAGTCAAATAAAGTTAACAGTTAATTGGCAAAATTACCAAATTAATTTGACGGGGGAAATGCCTCCTAATTCAGAATCTCGTGATTGGCGTTTAACTATTCCTAATCCTAGTCAATATTTCCTTGATTCTCTGGTGAATATTTTACAAACTAATAATATTCTAGTCAATACTTCTCAGGTGAATGATAGTTATAATTTGTCAGATTATCAGTTATATCAAGAAATTAAATCACCAATTTTAAAAGAAATAATTGCCACAACCAATAAGGATAGTAATAATTTATACGCAGAATTTTTATATGATAATTTAGCTAATAATCAAGATAGTAAAATTGAAAGTTTAACCAAAATATTAACAGATTTAGGATTAGAAAATGGTAGTTTCTTCTTAAATGATGGCTCTGGTTTATCTCGTCAAAATTTAGTTACCCCCAGCGCCCTCCACACCGTTTTAAAATTGATGCAAAATGAACCAAGTTTTGTTAATTCCCTTAGTATTGCTGGAATTGACGGCACATTAAGCAATCGTTTTAAAGATACTATTGTTGAGGGAAAATTAAGGGGGAAAACTGGTACGCTGACGGGCGCTGTCGCTCTTGCTGGTTATTTAGACGGGGAAAATTTTGATAATTTAATCGTGACTATTATTGTTAATAATTCAAATCAGAGTGTCAGTATTTTAAGAGAAAATATTGATAAAATTATTTTGCACTTAGCTAAGTTAAAAGATTGTTAATCATTAACTAACATAAACAAGCGGTTAAAACATCCATAGTTTGTCCAGAAACGCTATATACCAGCGCTTCTCGATAAAGACGATTGGCAGGGTGACATGACAAATTAGCGCCCCCCTTACTACTCATTACCGCTTTTTCTGCACATTCATAAGCTAATTTAATCGCTTTTACTCTGAGTTGCAATTTTTCATGATAACTTAATTCATGGTGGAGGGCGCTGAACATTTCTTCTTCTAAATTAACCACTTTTGCAGTTAATTTCTCATCATAATTAATCCCTAATTTTCGGCAATTTTCTTTAATCAATTTCATAGTTGCAAGAGTATTACCTAGGGCAAAAAAACCATGATGTAGAATATTTTGTTGATCTTGCTGATGAATATTATTAGGGGGTTTAATACTAACTAAATTCTCTTGAGGAATAAACCAGTTAACCATTTTTCCTGTCACTGTATTAGTGCTAGACAGCGCCCCTAACCTCATAATTTCACTAAAATTAAGACTACTATCACCATGATTATGAGACGAAAAAGGCGTAATTGCCTTCAATTCTGAGCCATCAGGTAAAGTTGCACCCACAATAAAATAATCAAAAAAATTATAACCAGTAATCCAACTAATATCCCCCGTTAATTGATACCCATTGTTAACAGGTTTTGCACTTAACATTACCTTATCTCTACGGCGCAAATGAGAAAAACCCACACCACATAATATCTTCCCTGAGATGGAGGGCGCTAAATACTTTTCCCTTAAATAATAATTATCACTATTGGCAATTTGGTGGAGGGCGCTTTGATGTTGAGTTTGTAAAAAACTTAGAGCCCCTGAATATTGACTTATCAAGGTTTGCCAACGATAAAAAGCAGTGTTACTAAACTCCAAACCTCCTAAATTTTTAGGTACTTTTAAATTAAACCAAAGTGGATTAATAGTTTTTATTTCATTAACAATATTAGCTAATAAATAGCTATCAAAATCAATAATTTCTGCTTGTGATTTAACTTTTTCTTCCAAAAAAATCTCTAATTCTTGTAAAACACTTTCTTCTTTACTATCGATAATAAAATAACTTTTATTAGTAACTGAAACTAGCTTAATGTTTGCTCGAAAACTACCTTTATCAATTCTTTTTTGTACTTGAATATCTTTAATTTTTTCTTGATTTAAACCAAAAATATCAATTAAACTATCCAGTACTTCGTAAATATCAGCGATTTCTTCTTCTATTTCTTGACTATTTTTAGATATTAATAACTCTTGCACTTCTTCTAAAAGTTTATCTTTTAGAGCTTGTTGATATTCATGATCGCTAAAATTATCTATATTATATTGAAGATTATTTTTACTTAAAATATCAGGTATTTTATCTCTAATTAATTTATTGTAAATCATCATAATCACCCCAAAAATTTCTATAAAAAAGGGCTGAATATTATTCAGCCCCTACAATCAAACGTATTTCGGGCTTCTAGCCCGAAGACAAAAGAAAAGATTACATAAAACGAGGTTGATGCTGAATCAAATTAAGAAACTCCTCACGAGTTTTAGTCTCATCCTGAAACACCCCAATCATAGCACTGGTAACAGTCCAAGAACCCGGTTTCTGCACCCCGCGCATAGACATACACATATGAGCGCCCTCCATCACCACAGCCACCCCTTGAGGGTCTAAAATAGTTTGTACCGCTTCAGCAATTTGACGAGTTAATCTTTCCTGCACCTGTAAACGACGAGAATACATCTCCACAATACGAGCTAACTTACTTAAACCCACAACCTTTTGATTAGGAATATAAGCCACATGGGCGCGCCCCATAAAAGGCAACATATGATGTTCACAAAGACTAAAAAAGTCAATATCTCGCACTAACACCATCTCGTTATGACCTTCATCAAAAATTGCCCCGTTAACAAGTTGTTCAAGGGATTGACTATAACCTTGAGTGAGAAACTGCATCGCTTCAGCTACCCTTTTAGGCGTTTTTAAAAGTCCTTCCCGTTGCGGATCCTCCCCGATCGATTCCAGCATCTTATATACTGAATCCATCATCTGCTGTTTATTTTCTTCCTTCGCTTCCTGAATTTTAGCTTCCTGCCCATTATGGGTATTACGATCTGGGCGACTACTAACATTATTAAAAACTTCAGTAGTGATAGATTGAGAAGTAAGAGGATTTTGTTGAGAAGGGTCAGAACCGTTGGCAAATACTGTCATAATAAAAGAAATAAAATTACTAAATATGTGAGTTAGGAAATATCAGCTACTTGAAAATAGTTGATATGTAGTCTCAAGGACTTAAAAATTAATCAAAGCAACCTAAAGCGCTCCCAAACTAGGAGTAACGGTTAGATTTTCTATTACTGCTGACTGAGGTAATAAAACCGCCTGTAATATTGTTTCTGCAACCATTTCAGCAGTTAACATAGCACTGCGGTTTAACTCCACTTTCACCGTGTCAGTATCCCAAATAGGAGTATCAACAGCGCCCGGTGAAATAGTAGTCACTCGGATACCGTTACCTCTTTCCTCCGCCGATAAACACTGACTGAGGGTAACTAAAGCAGATTTACTGACAGAATAAGCACCCCAGCCGGGGAAGGGATTACTTGCAGCGATCGAAGCTACATTAATAATTGTGCCTTGCTGTTGTTTTTTCATGGTAGGTAACACCCCCATGATACATTGAAATACACTGGTTAAATTGAGATTGATCACCTGTTGCCAATCTGCAAGAGTAGTTTCTTGCAGAAAATTGGTATAACCAATCCCAGCGTTATTGACGAGAATATCAACGCCTCCCCACTGAATAACAATATTTTCTACTTCTGCTTGAACTTTTGTAACCTCCTCTAAGTCCAAAGCATGGGTTTTGACTTGTACTCCATAATCACTGACTATTTGAGCAACTTCCGCTAGTTTACTGCTAGAACGTGCAATCAAACTAACATTTATTCCTGCTTGAGCGAATTTTATGGCGGTGGCTTTACCGATTCCGCTACTTGCCCCGGTAATTATAGCGTGTTTCTGACTGGGGGAATTTTCCATAATAACGTTTATTTTTGGTCAATTTAAGGAATTTTTTGCTAATTTTTTTAGTCTCCAATTCCCTCACAGGATGTCAACACCCTGAATATTTCATGAAGTTTTGTAACAAAATTCACTTTTTTGATTATAACTTACTTTGACAAGAGATTGAGTAAAAGAACAAAGTGAAAAAGGCAAAGGCTAAAAAAGGGCAAAGTTAAAAGGGCAAAGGGCAAAGGTTAAAAGAGCAACTTATGAAAAATGATTATTACGGCAAAGTCTTTAATTTATAAGCATTTCTCCTGACTCCTCCCCTCACCACTCCACTTTTTCAGCAAAGCCTACTTATCACTCCCCCCTGTCCAAAAATTCTAACTCCTTGCCGAAGCGATAATAGCTTGAAGAATATCACCAGCGCCCTTCGCCTTCAATCTTTCCGCTAATTGCTTACCAATATCTTCCGCTTGATCTCTTTCACCAACAACAGTTTCTCTTAGTAAAGTTTGACCATCAAGACTAGCAACCATACCAACCAAAGTTAATTGATTATCCGTAATAGAAGTATTTACACCGATAGGCACTTGACAACCGCCCTCTAAAGTCCTGAGAAAAGAACGCTCTGCTAAAGTACAATCAAGGGTATCCTTATCTTCGATCACTTTGACCAAATCTAACACAGTATTATCACCGATACGACATTCAATGCCCAGCGCCCCTTGCCCTACCGCATGAAGGGAAATCTCACTAGGAATAACTTGATGAACTCGATCAGCCATATCCAAACGCTCTAAACCAGCCACAGCCAGAATAATCCCATCGTATTCCCCAGCATCTAACTTCGCTAAACGAGTATTAACATTACCGCGCACATCCTTAAAAGTTAAATGGGGGAAATGGTGGCGTAATTGTGCCAAACGGCGTAAAGAAGAAGTACCTATCACCGCACCATCGGCAAGGGTGTCTAACTGTTTATTAAGGTGCTTTTCATTAACAACTAAAGCATCAGCAGGATTAACCCGTTTAGTAACGCAACCTAGCATTAAGCCATCAGGTAAATTAGTAGGTAAATCTTTGAGGGAATGCACCGCAAAATCAACCTCATTATTGATCATGCCTACTTCTAATTCTTTGGTAAATAAACCCTTATCGCCGATTTTTGCCAAAGCTACATCAAGAATTTTATCCCCTTGGGTACTCATTTTTTCCACTTCAAAATCCACATCGGGGAAATGACTTTCTAACTCTTTTTTGACCCAATAAGTTTGTACTAATGCTAAATTACTTTTACGAGTACCAATAACGATGGTACGAGCTTGATCATTCATATAAATATTTTTTATAATAAGTTTTTACAACTCGATCTAGGGTATCAGAAAAGGAGTAACGTGAGTTCTCTCAGCAATCTTAGTTTCTTAAGGAAATGCCCAAAATCTGCAAATATTGATTCTTCCCAAAAAGCGTACAGCTTAGATTCGTTCAGGGTTGGAGAATTTCCAACACTGATGATTATTTTTAGCTGAAATTATCTAAAAACAAAAGTGGCAATATCAGTAGCACGAAGGATTTGAGCGGTAACACTGCCGATCACTAATTGACGGATACGACTATGACCATAAGCGCCCATCAATAACATACTAATATCATGCTCGGCGATATATTGAGCAATGGCATCTTCGGGATGTCCTTCTTTTAAGACAGCAATAGGGTTAAAACCAGCTTTGGTGGCTAATTCTTTTCCTTCCGCAAAACTTGCCTTGGCATTTTGATCGTGATTATTCTGAGCCACAGTAATCAAGTGTAGCTCCAAATCTTGAAAAATAGGAAAAGATGCCATGAAACTAATTAATTTTTGACAACTAGCACCGCCGTCATAAGCTAATAGTAAACTTTCTACAGGCTTAAATTCACGGGGAATAACGCAACAAGGTTTATGGCTACTACGCAAAATTCTTTCTACATTTGCACCTAAATGATTAGATGCAAACTGAGCGTTATCTCCTCTTTTCCCTAAGATAATTAAATCATTCTCCGTCTCAAACTCATGCAACACATCCACAAGAAAACCTGTTTTATTAATCAAACTGATATTAGTAATATCTTCCTGATGAAGGAAGTTTGCGGCTGCTTGTAAAATTAATTTAGATTTTTCGTGGTTTAAATGTGCTTTTTGGTGTTCTATCTCTACTAATTTCTCTAATAACTTTTGAGAAGTACCCAGATTAAGAGTACCGCTAAAATTATTAGTAGAGACAACTTGCTGAGAACGGATATCCGTCACAGATAACACATTCAGTTTACTATCTAATTTTTTAGCAAACCAAGCACCATAACGATAAATATTTTCAGCAAAATCTGAACCATCCGTACATAATAAGATACTTTTCATAATTAGTAATTTTCTCATAATTAGTAATTTTCTTGCTTACTCAGTGACCTGCCATTTTTTCTAGAGCATCGGGATCGTTATGAATTGCTAGCCTGTTTAATAGGGTAGCACTAGCTTCATTCAGACCAATCAAACTCACCTCAGCTCCATGGCGACGGAACTTGAGAACAACTTTATCAATGGCTGTGATAGCGGCTTGATCCCATAAGTGAGCATTGGTTAAGTCAATGATAACCAGTTCAAAAACTTCTTCAAAATCAAATGATTCTAAAAATTCATCAATGGCAATGAAAAATAGCTGACCAGAGATGCTGTAGGTACATTTTTGTTTGGTTTCATCCACATATTTGTCAACAAATACCAGTTGAGCAATATTTCTTGAGAAAAATACTGTACTTAGAACAATACCGATAATTACACCAATAGCCAGATTGTGGGATAAGATGGTAACAATTACGGTGGTAATCATCACCATCGTTTCACTACGAGGCACTTTTTTCATATTTTTAACAGAGGGCCAATTGAATGTACCGATAGCCACCATCATCATCACCGCCACTAGAGATGCCATGGGGATTTGTCGCACCCATTCTCCTAAGAAGAGGATAAACCCGAGCAGAAATACGCCAGAAACACAGGAGGATAATCTCGTGCGCCCTCCAGACTGGATATTAATTACGGATTGACCTAACATGGCACATCCTCCCATACCACCGAAAAACCCTGCAATAATATTGGCAAGACCTTGTCCTGTTGATTCTCTATTTTTGTCACTGGGGGAATCGGTTAATTCATCGAGGATTGACGCCGTCAATAAAGATTCTAGTAACCCCACAATAGCCATAGTGAGGGAGAAAGGAAAAATAATTTGTAGAGTTTCAAAATTGAGAGGTGCTTCGGGGAAATGGAAAACGGGTAAGGAAGTGGGTAATTTGCCCATGTCTCCCACCGTAGGCACGTCAAGATTGAAGATGATAGACACAGCCGTTAATGAAATAATAGCGACGAGGGGCGCTGGGACGATGGTAGTCAATCGGGGTAAAATGTACATGATTGCTAATCCCACTGCCGTGATTACATATACAGTAAGGGAAGCATTATTTAACTGTGGCAGTTGTGCGAGAAAGATCAAGATGGCTAAGGCGTTAACAAAACCAATAATCACAGCTCTAGGGATGTATTTCATTTGCTTCCCTAATTTGCACATGCCAAAGATAATTTGGAAAATTCCCATGAGAATAGTTGCCCAAAACAAATATTCGACACCGTGATCTTTTACTAAGTGGACAACCAAAAGAGCGATAGCACCGGTTGCTCCAGAAATTAAAGCTGTTCTTCCTCCAAATACGGCGGTTACTATAGCGATCAAAAAAGAAGCATAGAGACCGGATTGGGGATCAAGTCCAGCAATGAGAGAAAAGGCAATAGCTTCGGGAATAAGTGCTAAGGCTACCACTGCCCCTGCTAAAATATCATTTTGAATATTGGAAAGCCATTCTCTTTTTAAGGTGGTTGGGTTGATAAACATTTTTTCAGATTTTATTTAATTAGTGTATCAATCATCTTGATTGATATTTTTCGAGGAATGTCTGGGATGGTGATGACACATTAATAGAAAATAACTGAATAACTGGCATTGAATCAAGGTTAAGACCACAAAAGGATTAATTTTTGCTTAATCGACAATTATGGCAGTTTAATCACATACTTGCTGTTTTTAAGCCCTTTTCAGAAAAAACCTATCATATTCATAGTCAAATAGTCAAATTTTTTCCTGTCAAAATTAGACTAAGCGGGAGTTAGGAGGAGGCACATCTTGCCAGCGCCCGTCACCCAATGCTTTAACAGCTTCTGTGAGGTCAACTTTCCCCGTGTAAATAGCTTTACCCACAATAGCGCCCGTCACCCCCAAAGGTTCAAGGGTTAATAAACTCAATAAATCCGTAAGAGAACTAACCCCCCCAGAAGCGATAATGGGAATATCGGTAACTTGTGCCAACTCGCGCAAAGCCTCTAAATTAGGACCTACTAACGTGCCATCTCGATGAATGTCAGTGTAAATAATGGCGGCGGCGAGGGGTGAAATAGTTTGGGCAAGGGCGCCCGCCTCCACTTCTGAAGTTTCTAGCCATCCTTTGGTGGCTACCTTGCCATTGCGCGCATCAATACCGATGGCGATACGATGGGGAAAGGCTTCACATAATTCCTGCACTAATTCCGGGTTTTCTACCGCCACTGTGCCAACAATCGCCCTTTCTACCCCTAAATCAAATAAACGCTCCACCGAAGGGCGCTGGCGTAATCCCCCTCCTACTTGCACGGGAATTGATAAATGCTTGACAATTTGCTCAATAACTGATAAGTTTACCGTCTTTCCTTCTTTTGCTCCATCCAAATCCACAAGGTGAAGGCGAGGGGCGCCTTGGGCTTCCCACTTTTGGGCAACAGCCAAAGGGTTTTCATCAAATACTTGGGATTGGGCATAATCTCCCTGATACAAACGCACACAGCGCCCATCTAATAAATCTATTGCCGGTATTACTTCCATAACTTCATCATTAAGCCATATTTGCCAAGTCGCTATTATATCACCTGAGTTCCAGATAAAATTATCGATCGAAAATTTGGCGAGTTCAGCATTAACAGAAGGCTCAGTTGTTGGTGCTGTCATTGGTACGAAACTATTGAGTAAGGTTGCTGTCAAGGCAAGTAGTAAAGTCGCTGTAAAAAGTGGTACTTCCATTGTTTTATCAACCACTGCTAAATTGGCTGATCCTTTATTCGCTATTGGTTTTTTGGTATGGGATGTTTGGGATTATAGCAAAATGGTAGAAAAATCTCGTCCCACTTTAAGAAAAAATATTTTCGATTATTTAACAGAGTTAAAAAATTATACTTTGGATGATTCAACTGTTGGAATTGTACCCGCATTAGAAGAAATTGAAGCTCAAATAATTAAGAAATTGCCTTCTTATTCTTAATCTTTTTCAGAGATTTTATCGAATTTTTTTGATAATCTTTAAGATTAATCTTTATCAAGAATAATTATTAAAGCAAATTTTAGCTAAATTAGAAAGTCTTGAAAAAGAGCAAATAAATTTAAGAAAAGATTTAAAATAATTAAGATTTAAGTAACGGTGGAGGGCGCCCTCCACCCCAACCAAATATTATCAGAAAATGAGATTAAGGAAAAATTCGATAAATTTCTCGACGATGGGCAACTCTTTCAGAAACAATAATCTTATCCTTTTTATCAATGGTTAAACCAATACGATAATTACCTTCTCTAATCAGTATAACCCTTCATTTTTTCAATATAACCCAACACAAAAGGATTATCACATTCTAACTCTTGAAAAATAACTGTGGGGGCTACAAAGTAGGAGAGGATGAGAAAATCAGAAATAGACATGACACTACTTTTTTAGTAAACTCCAAACATGGAATTTAATTAGGGTCTGCCGAATAAATCGAAACCCTTGTCAAATAAAGGTTCAAAGTCTATTCTACATAACAAAAAGTGTCATAAATTGATTTTTTTCTTTAAAAATACTCTATTTTTTCTATCCGAATCAAAAATAATTGATACAAATGAGCAATTTATGAAAAATAACTATTTGGCTAAAGTCTTTAATTTATAAGTATTTCACCTGAAACCTGAAACCCGAAGCCTGACACCTCCCCTCACCATTGCACTTTTTCAGCAACATCTAATTACTCAAGACTAATTCAAAAAACGCTCAATATCTTTAACATTCATCGGTTTAGCAAATAAATAACCCTGCCCTAATTGACAGCCTAATTCTTGCAATTTTTCTAGCTGAGATTCCGTTTCGATACCTTCAGCAACTACTTCTAAATTCAAATCTTGAGCTAAACTAAAAATTGCTTCCACAATTCGAGCCTTAATAAAATTATGTTCAATATCAGAAGTAAAAGATTGGTCTAATTTTAAGCCATGAATAGGCAGTTTATGAAGATAACTTAAGCTAGAATAACCGGTGCCGAAATCATCAATCCATAACTTTAAATTACGGTCAATCAGCGCCCTCAACCGTTGCAAAGCAGAGCTATCATGTAAAATAGGAGAACTTTCCGTTATTTCTAGTTTAATATAAGCTGGATTAACCTTAGTTTCCTTAATTATTAAGTCAATTTGCTCTAAGAAATTATCAGCATTAAACTCTTGAGAAGATAAATTAACACTGATAAAAAATAGCTGATCAGGAAACTTATTAAGCCATTTCACCCACTGTAAACAAGCCTGTTTAAACATCCATAAACCGATGGGAATAATTAACCCAGTTTGTTCAGCAAGAGGAATAAAACTAGCTGGAGAAATGATCCCTTTTATCGGGTGTTGCCATCGAATTAAAGTTTCAAAACCATGAACTTTTTGATCAAAAAGATTAATTATTGGTTGATGAAAAGGGACGAATTCTTCTAAAACAATCGCCTGACGTAAATCATTTTCTAATTGTAATTCTGCTAAGGCTTCATTGTGCATTTCTGCTCGAAAAATCTGATAATAGCTGTTTCGACTAGATTTAGCACGATACAAAGCAGTATCAGCATATTGAATAATTTGAGCAGGAGTAACACTTTTTAAATCTTGATCACTTAAATTACTACTAAAAAATATGCCAATACTAATACCACAAAAAAGACGATGTTTTTCAATTAAAAAAGGTGGTTTAAAAACATCATTAATCTTTTCAGCTATTTTTATTAACTGTTTAATATTATTGACTTGATAACACAAAATAGTAAACTCATCACCGCCTAAACGTGCCACCACATGAGTATTTCCCAGCGCCTTCCGCAATCTTTTAGCAACTTCCACGAGGAGTAAATCCCCAATATGATGACCTAAACTATCATTAACCATTTTAAAACGATCACAGTCTAAAAATAGTAACCCAAATTCATATTTTCCTCGTTCATATTTTTTGATTTTATATAAACAATCAGTTAGTTTTTGTAAAAAGAAACTACGATTAGGCAAATTAGTTAAATAATCATAAAATGCTTGACGTTGTAACTTTTCCTGTGCTTCCTTATACTTAGTAATTTCTTCTACCGTGCCTTCGTAATAAAGTAAATTACCATTAATATCTCGTATGGCGCGCGCATTTTCCGAAATCCAAATGACTTTACCATCTCGACGATAAACTTGAGATTCAAAATTAGTAATTACATCATTTTTTTCCAAAGCCTCCATAAATTCTTGACGACGTTGGGGATTAACGTATAAACAATTTTCAATATCGTTTAAACTAGCCTTTAATTGAGTTGGATTATCATACCCATACATTTTGGCTAAAGCCTGATTAGCATTGAGATAATAACCATTAGTAGTAGTTTGAAAAATTCCCTCGATGGCATTGTCAAAAATACTGCCATACTTATTTTCCGCCTCTAATAGCGCCCTCTCCATGTATTTCAGACTGCTAATATCAGTAATAAACCCCTCAATACCCAAAACATTATTATCTTCATCGTAAACCCCTTCCCCTTTTTCCCAAATCCATTTTTCTTGATTATCTTTAGTAAAAATTCGATACTCAATGGTATAAGGTTTCTGGTGATTTATAGCATATTGGATAGTAGTAATCACCCGTTGCAAATCGAGGGGATGGGTAATTTGAGCTAAATTGATATTGTCATTTTTAATTAATTCATAGGGTTGGTATCCCGTTAATTTATCACAGGTATCGCTTATATAATCTTCTCTCCACTGTCTATTATAACTAATACGAAAAAACACTCCTGAAGTAGATTTAATTAAGCTGTTAAGCTGTCTTTGACTTTCTTGTAAATCTAACTCAATTTGTTTATGACGAAAAATATTACCTAATTGATGGGCAACTATTTCTACTAAAGAAAACAGGTTAGCATCAACAATGATTCTTTGGCGCAGAAAAAATACCAAAATGGCAACTATTTCATCATTAGCAACAATAGGCACAGCAAAAGCAGATTTGAGACGACAATTTTCTGCCATCTGACGGCGAGAGAATAAAGGATTCTTGTCAATATCATTCATCCATTCAATTTGTTTTGACTGCCATACTCTCCCGGGTAAACTGCTACCTTTTTTAAAACTTACAGCATGGCTTTTTTCTTGAAATTCTTGTAACGAGACATGATGAGGTGATAATTTATTTTTGTGAGGAGGAAACCATCCGATGGAATAATTCAGGCAGTCACCCCACAAATTAGGCAACCATGCTTCCCCAAAATCCCATCCAGTTAACTGACATACTTGTTCGATAGTATAGAGTAGCGCTGATTCAAAGTCAGGGGCGCTGGAAATAGCTTGAGACAGATTCAGTAACAGGGTTTTTTCCTGTTCAATTTTCTTTTTGTCACTAATATCAATAACAATGCCTTCTAAGTAACTTATTTCTCCATTATGGTCATAAATTGCCTCTCCTTGTTCACTCATCCAGCGCACTTCACCGTTACGATGAATGATGCGGTATTCTACATTATAAGAAGAACGTAAATCAACCGCTTTTTGTACTTCCTGCCATACTTGCAGTCGATCATCAGGATGAATAAGATTATTAAAGAAAATAGGCTCATCATCAATAAATTCTTGCACCGTATAACCTGTAATTATTTCACAACCACGACTGATATATTCCATGTGCCATTGAGGAGTATTGCGACAACGGTAAAAAATGCAAGATAAATTATCTAACCAAGACAAACTTTGAGTTAAATTTTCCGTTAATTCCCTTGTAGAATGAGGTAAAGATTCCATAAATAGGCGCTGATGAAAAAGTGGTGTCGTGAGAATAATGGAAAATTGACAATGGACAATTACACTGTATGTAATTGGCATTTGATGAAATTTGTTGTCGTGGGAAGAGATTTTAGGAAAATTTACAAGCTCCTACTCAGTGAGAAAGAACTTTACAGTTATTGTAACCTGAAATATTTAGTCAAATTATACAAAAAACTACAAAATTGATACTAAAAATAAATACAGAATTTTGTCAATGAGGTGAAGGGCGCTGATAATTCTGAAAAATAGACATGATAGGGCATCATAACTATAATATTATTTAAATTAACACAGTTTTTTATTTATCGGAGGAAAAATATTTGTCTAAATCAATGCGAGTGGCAATTTTAGGGGCGACGGGCGCTGTGGGTGCAGAACTAATTAACCTTTTAGATGAGCGCACCTTCCCTCTCAGTGACTTAAAATTATTGGCTTCTCCTCGCTCGGCTGGAAAAACTCTTTCTTTTCAAAACCAAGATTTAACCATTGAAGCGGTGAAAGAAGATTCTTTTAATAATGTTGATATTGTCTTGGCTTCTGCTGGAGGCTCAACTTCAAAAAAATGGGCGGATACTATCGTCAAAGCTGGGGCAGTGATGATCGATAATTCTAGCGCCTTCCGCATGAATCCCAATGTCCCTCTTGTGGTACCAGAAATTAATCCTGAAGCGTTACTAAGTCATCAAGGTATTATTGCTAATCCTAATTGTACTACTATTCTGATGGGAGTCGCTATTTATCCTCTCCATCAAAGACAAGCCATTAAAAGAATTATTGTTTCTACTTATCAATCCGCTTCCGGTGCGGGCGCTATGGCAATGGAAGAAGTGAAAAACCAAGCCCAAGCTATTCTTAACGGCGAAAATCCTCAAGCGGAAATTTTACCCTATCCTCTCGCCTTTAATTTATTTCCCCATAACTCTCCTATCCTCGATAATCACTACTGTGAGGAAGAAATGAAAATGGTTAATGAAACTCGTAAGATTTTCTCCACACCTCACATGAATATTAGCGCCACCTGTGTGCGTGTACCAGTGTTGAGGGCGCACTCTGAATCTATTAATTTAGAATTTGAGCAACCCTTTGCGGTAGAAGAAGCCAAACAAATTATTTCTCAAGCCTCTGGAGTGAAATTAGTGGAGGATTGGCAACAAAATTATTTCCCTATGCCCATAGATGCCACAGGAAAAGATGATGTCTTGGTGGGGAGAATCCGTCAAGATATTTCTCACCCAAATTGTTTAGAATTATGGCTTTGTGGCGATCAAATTCGCAAGGGTGCGGCTTTAAATGCCGTGCAAATTGCTGAATTACTGATGAATTAACACTACCTCCCCTTCTTCCCTTTCCAAAACAAATCCATTTTGATAACTACTTTAAAACAACCCTGCCAAAAAAAGGGGAATTATTAAAATAATCAGGAATAGTTGAGGGGCGCGGGATAAATGATCTTAGTATGAAGATAATTAACAATATTTATCAGAATTAAGGTCAAAATAATTAAATTATGGAAATAAAACGACAAGAAATATGGGAACTTACTCATAAGATAGATCGACTTTATGTTATCGTCAAACAACTAGGTAATCGCATAGGTTGGGAAGGGATAGAAGACTTATCCTTTAACATAAAAACCTCATCAGAAAATTTTGAACTGGTGAATGATTTTACTGCTAGACAGCAAGATTTAGCCATTAATTCATTATCACAAATAGAAGATAAAGTAACAAATTCTAAACAGTCTAAAAAAGGAAAAAAACATCAAGATATTTTAGAAGAAGAAGAACATAAAAAAAGACAAAACTCTCATCTTACCTGTGACGAAAATAGTATATCCTGTGAGGATCAAGTGCAAAGACTCACAGCCCAACTTACAGCTGCCTATCATCGTATCGCATCTTTAGAAGATCAGCTATTAGCTAATCGTACTATGGGAGAAACGAGAAATAATACCCTCCACGGCAATCATTAACTCAGATGAGGATAACTGCAATAAATGAGATGCCAGCGCACTTCCCCCAGCGCCCACCCCTTCTTTGACAAAACCTCGCTCATAGGCTTGTAAACTAGGATAGATGGAATTACTAAAATTCAACTGAGTGGCACAAAGGGGGATGTCTGCCACCATTTGTGCTAAAGCAACCGTATTACCAGTGGTATCTTCAGCTACCCAACGAGTCGTAGCCACAATGATATTATCAAAGTTAGCGCCCGTCACCCCATCCCTAACCAGTCTCTGCATTAAAGCTAATACCGCTAACATTTGTGTGCCACCTGCCAACATTACCCCTTGATAACCACTAGCGGAAAGCGCCATCCCTGCCACAAAAATTTGCATAGGATCACCCACCGCTCCGACTATGTCCAAAGCCGTAGCAGAAGATGGCAAATTGGCTCGTTGCAACCCCTCTTGGACAATTTTTTCCTTTTGACTGTGATTACATACAGGATGGCTACTATTGACCATACCGTTAATGCCCAGCGCCCTCAACACTCCCAGCGCCGTAGTTGTACCCCCCACCACACATTCACTTAAAATTAAATAACTATTAGGGTTTTCCTGCGCTAATTTTTCACCCCACATCAAGCCTTGTTGATATAAATGTTTAACCTGAGTCAAAGTCATGGCGTTGCCTGTGGAGAGACAGCGCGCTGGTTTTCCCTGCAAATCAATCACCGGCACAGAAGGAGTGACAGGCAATCCGGCATTAAAAATATAGACTGGTAATTGTAAAGTTTCCACCACCGCACGGGTGATAAAAGTGGGTGAAATGCCTTCAGACAAGGGTGGTAAAGGATAACGGGGGAGGGCGCTGACACCATTAACCAAAAATTCTGCATCGGCTACGGCGGTATAACGGCGAGATGACCCAGTGGCGCCCGCCGCCGAAATGCCATCAATTAAAGCTGTTTCAGTGAATCCTAGGGTGCAAGTGAAAATAGGGCGACAGCCATCATAACGGTTAAGCCATTTTTCCCCTTGCTCAAACCCATGATAGATTTTTATATCTTTATGAATCAAAATAACTACCAAATAAATTGTAAATCTAAAGTAAAATCTGGCAAAATATCTCCCCCTGAAATATTTTTTGGTTGCTGTAAAATTTCTTTACTTTTATCTTGATAATAAACCTCTATTTCTTTATTTTGACGGTTAATTAACCAACCTAATTGAGTGCCATTTTCTATATATTCTATCATCTTATTTTGAGTCTCTTTGAGATTATCACTAGGGGATAATAATTCAATCACAAAATCAGGAGCAAAAGGTAAAAATTTTTGTTGTTGAGAAGGAGTCAAACTCTGCCATTTTTCTAATCTTAGCCAAGAAGCATCGGGAGAGCGGTGGGCGCTGTTAGGTAATTTAAAACCAGTGGAAGAATCAAAAGCAATACCCCTTTGATTATTTCTACTCCATTTTTGTAGTTGATAAGCAATTTCAATGTTGCGATTGCCTGTTTCTCCTCCTGTAGGTGGCATGATAATTAAATCTCTTCGGGCGCTAAGTTCAAATTTTAAATCACGGTTTTTTTGGCATAACTGAAAAAACTGCTCATCACTACAACTAATTCCTTGAATATCAATGGTTAAATTTGTCATATTTTTTAGGACATTTTGCCGCTACTTTTATTCATTATAATAAACTACCATCACCAAATAAATTGTAAATCTAAGGTGAAGTCTGGCAAAATATCTCCCCCTGAAATTGCTTTAGGTTGCTGTAAAATTTCTTTACTTTTATCTTGATAATAAACTTCTATTTCTTTATCTTTACGGTTGATTAACCAACCTAATTGAGTGCCATTTTCTATGTATTCTATCATCTTATTTTGAGTCTCTTTGAGATTATCACTAGGGGATAATAATTCAATCACAAAATCAGGAGCAAAAGGTAAAAATTTTTGTTGTTGAGAAGGAGTCAAACTCTGCCATTTTTCTAATCTTAGCCAAGAAGCATCGGGAGAGCGGTGGGCGCTGTTAGGTAATTTAAAACCAGTGGAAGAATCAAAAGCAATACCCCTTTGATTATTTCTACTCCATTTTTGTAGTTGATAAGCAATTTCAATGTTGCGATTGCCTGTTTCTCCTCCTGTAGGTGGCATGATAATTAAATCTCTTCGGGCGCTAAGTTCAAATTTCAAATCACGGTTTTTTTGGCATAACTCAAAAAACTGCTCATCACTGAGACTAATTGCTTGAATATCAATGGTTAAATTTGTCATATTTTTTAGGACATTTTACCTTTATTTAATGATACTACTTTTTATATAATTAGGGTCTGCTAAATAAATCAAAAATGTTTATTCATAAGGGTTAATATCAAGTTCACTTGACCACTTACAAATTAGTAATATCAATATCTTAGTTCAATTTATTGAACGACATACTATTGGTTCCGTGTAATTCATTACACGGTGGGTAAATGACGAAGATATAATCTTTTGTAATAGACTATCCGAACATGATATAAAGCAGATTACGAAATTACACATACTACACAGGCATAGTAAAACCTCATAATTGTCAATTATCCATTGTCAATTTGTCCTCACGACATTAGTTTTTCAGCAACCCTTATTTATGAACCACACCGAGATATAATTCACCTACGAGAGGATTATTTAATAAATCAGCGCCCCTCCCCGTGATAGCATCCTTACCACTTTCTAACACATAGCCTCGATGAGCCATCATCAAAGCCTTTTTCGCATTTTGTTCCACCAAAATAATTGCCTTTCCTGTGGCATTAATTGCTTGGATTTGCTCAAACACACTATTCACTAAAATAGGAGAAAGCGCCGCCGAAGGCTCATCCAATACTAACAAATCAGGGTCTAACATCAATGCCTTACCCATAGCTAACATTTGCCTTTCACCCCCCGACAAAGTACCAGCTTTCTGCTTTGCTCTTTCCTTTAACTTCGGAAACATAGTATAAATTAACTCTTTTTGCCTATGACAAGAGCCAGACAAAATATAAGCGCCCATCTCCAAATTTTCAGCCACCGTCAAAGAAGCGAAAACATTAGCAATTTGAGGCACATAACACATTCCACGCCTAACAATTTCATTAGGTTTTAAGCCATTGATTTTTTCACCCTTAAAAATGATTTCCCCTTCATTAGGTGCTAATAAACCAAAAATAGTTTTAGCGAGAGTGGATTTACCTGCGCCATTCGGTCCAATTACCGTAACTAATTCTCCGCCCTCAACACAAAAATTAATACCTTGTAGTATGTTTAAATCTTTGATATATCCAGCGTAAACATTATTTACTTCCAGCAACTTACTCATAAGGGTTTGGTGAAATTAACTATAATTGGTAATTATCTTGTAAAACTTTAATTGTCCATTGTCCATTATCAATTGTCAATTTGCCTTCATGAGTTCACTTTTTCGGTAAACCCTAATTAAGATTAGGACATTTTTTGTAACTCTGGACGCTCCTCGGGTAATATAGCGCCCTCCACCGGACAAACCTGTAAACAAATGCCACAATCAATACAAGTATCAAAATCAATCCAATACCAATCGGTACCTTTAATATTTTTGCTTTCTCCCTCGTGAATACAAGCAACAGGACAAGCCGACACGCAATCCGCTACACCTTCACAAACATCTGTCACAATAGAATGGGGCATGATTTTATTTCCTCAATTTTGCTGATCTCAGTTTTTTATAATGCTGAAAAAATTAGCTTAATATATCTTAACCCGTTTTGTCATTATCGCAGATTGACAAGTTTAAAACTCTATCTTTTCAGACGTAAGCAAATTTAATGGTAGTCCAAGCTATCTTTTAATTTACCTTTGCCCCTTGCCCTTTTAACAACAATCATAATTAGCCTAAAAGTTGGCAGAAATGACGAAATATGAGAATATAATGAGGTTGTCTTTTTTGAGAAAAAAACCGATTACTCCTGAAGGGAGACTAACTAACTATATTTTATTGAATCTATTATTAATCTTATCTAAACTATGAAAGTTGGCGATCAAGTTAAAGTAACCGCATCTGTAATTGTCTATCATCACCCCGAATACAAAAAAACTGCTTTTGACATAAAAGGCATGGAAGGAGAATTAATCGAGATTGTCACCAATTGGCAAGGGCGCCCGGTGAGCGCAAATTTACCTTATCTGGTTAAATTTAACAAAAAATTCAAAGCTCATTTTCGAGAAGACGAAATAAGTCCTGTTTCTGCTTGATGAAAAAAGATGCTCCTAGAGGTTTTTAATTACTAACAAACCAATTAATAGCAAAAATATCCCTTTCTCCCTTGCTTCCTCTGCTTCCTCTGCAAAACAAATCAATTTTGTACCTGACTTTGAAAATGCCCTGCTTTCTCCCCTGCCAAAATTTAGATTTTTGGTTCGAGTTTACAAATCTCCTGCTATTTGAGGGGAATAGAAAAACGAAAAGTTGTACCGTGATGTAGTTTACTTGCAACCTCAATTTTTCCCCCCTGTAACTCCACCAAGCGCAAGGTAATCGCTAAACCAATGCCACTACCTCCAGAATAACTGCAACGGGAACGATCAGCGCGCCAAAACCGCTCAAAAATGTGAGGTAAATCTTCCTCACTAATACCTATACCCGTATCAGCCACCGTAATCCATAAAAATTTCCCCCTCACAGCAGTAGAAATGGTAATAAAACCAGATTCAGTATAGCGAATAGCATTACCTAACAGATTAACTAAAATTTGCTCCGTGCGATCACTATCCCCCATCACCAGAGGTAATGAAGCAGGATAATCTAACTTTAATTCTGGACCATCTTCCAATAATTGATCTCGAAATCGTCTCACTAGAGACTCTAACAAAGGTAAAACGTGAAAAGGTTTCACATTAATGGAAAGATAACCAGCTTCGGCTTTTGATAATTCTTGTAAATCACGGGTAAGGTTTTCTAATCTCCTCGTTTCCCTCACTAGGTTAAGGAAGAGGGGCGCTGAAGGCTCAATATCTCCCGATGCCAACTCTTCTAAATATCCCCTCACCACCGTTAAAGGGGTGCGTAATTCGTGGGTTAAATCGCTCACTAAATCCCTTCGTCTCGCTTCCACATCTTCCAGACTACTTGCCATGCGATTAAAACTGATACTTAACTGATTTAATTCAGCGATTTCGCTTTCCGGCATTCTTTCTTCCCAATGCCCTTTCGCAAAATTTTGAGTAATATTTTTCATTTGCATTAGAGGTTTCATTATTCTCTTACTCAAATAAAAACTAAGCATTCCAGCCATGCCACTACCGATAATTAATGACCAAGTAGCGCTACGATTCCACGCCGTTTCAAATCCTTCTATTAAATAAGTTTTAGCAGACCTAACCGTAATAAATCCTTTTTGTTCTAATTGTTCTAATCTTAAAACAAAAAATTGCGGTGAAGAAAATTTGGCAATTACAAAAAATGTACTCAAACCCACGACCATTACTGCCAGATGAGATAAAAATAACTTTGTACCTAAGCTGGTGGGTTTTTTTCCCATAAATAAATTATGTTGATGTATTTATTACAAAACTTGTGTTGGGTTTCGTTACCTCTACCCAACCGATAACTTTAGCTTAATTTTCAGGGGTTAACAGGAATTTTATCCCACAAGTTTTACTATTTGTTGGGTTTCGTTGCCTCAACCCAACCTACTGCTTTAACTTAATTTTAAAGCGTTAACAGGCACTTCATCCCAGCTACTAACACTTCTTAATACTGCTTTCCAACCTTGTTTCTGTTGCTCTGTAGTTAATTTTTGTTGCCAATCCTCATGACATTCTAAGGCGGCTTTTTCGTCACAACCAGCAATACAGGCTTGAATAATGCCACAACTGTCAATTTGTTCGTTAACCCAAATAGTCATATTCTATCCTTAGTAATTAATAGCTTCCTACTTTCATTGTAAGAATTTAGGGAGTTTTTTAACTTCATGTTAACAAAATTTAGGAATTGGTAATGAACAATTATTGATTTTACAGCATTTTAACTTTTGCTTTTCATTTTTCAATTAAATCTAATAATTGTTGTTGCTCAATAATTTTAATACCTAATTCTTGAGCTTTAGTTAATTTCGATCCTGCTTTTTCTCCTGCTAGTAAATAATCAGTTTTTTTACTAATCGCATTAGTCACTTTACCTCCTGCCTGTTCAATTAATTGTTTGGCTTCTTCTCTACTTAAACTTGGCAAAGTTCCTGTAATTACAAAAGTTTTTCCCTCTAAAATTAAACTACTTTCTCTATTACTAATAACTATTTCTTCTGTACTAAACTTTAAACCTAATATTTTTAAATCAGCAATTAAAGATTGATTAGAATTAACTGTAAACCATTCCAGCACTGAATTAGCGATTTCCTGTCCAATGCCATATACTGATTCTAACTGAGCATATTCCGCCGTTGCTAAATTATCAATATTTTGGAAATTTGTAGCTAAAATTTGAGCATTAACAGCGCCCACATACCTAATTCCTAAACCATATAAAACTCGCCAAAATGGTTGTTTTTTACTATTTTCAATCGCTTCTATTAAATTAGTAGCTGATTTTTCGCCCATTCTCTCTAAAGAAATGAGATCAGATACTTGTAAACGGTACAAATCAGCAATAGATTTTAATAACTTATATTCCATCAAAAGAGCGACAATTTTTTCGCCCAAACCACTAATATCCAGCGCCCCTCGCCCCCCCCAATGAATCAGGCTACCACGCAAAATAGCAGGGCAGGAATTATTAACACAACGGGTGACAGCTTCTCCTTCAGGGCGCACTAATTCCGAATTGCATTCAGGGCAATGACTAGGAAAATGATAGGGTTGAGCGTTTTCGGGTCGTAATTCGGGTATCACTCGCACCACTTCGGGGATAATTTCTCCAGCCTTGCGAATAATCACAGTATCACCCACCCTAACATCCAATTCTGACAGAAAAGACTGATTATGTAAAGTAGCTCTTTGCACCATAGTTCCTCCCACATTGACAGGTTTCATGATTGCCATGGGGGTAACAGCGCCCGTGCGCCCCACATTGACGGTAATTTGTTCTACGGTTGTGGGTACTTCATGGGCTGGATATTTATAAGCTATGGCCCAACGGGGAAATTTTTGGGTAAAACCTAATTGATTTTGTAATGATAAATCATTAATTTTAATGACTACTCCATCGGTTAAATAAGGTAGTTTTTGACGCTCATCTCCCCACTTTTCACAGTAATTAATAACACTATTTAAATTATCACAAACTTGATGATTTTGATTGACTAAAAAACCTATTTGTGATAAATAATCTAAGGCTTCTTTTTGACTATTAATGATTAGATCATTTTCGGGAATGTAAAGATTATAGGCGAAAAATTGTAGGCGACGGGCGCTGACAATTTGAGGGTCTAATTGTCTTAATGTTCCAGCCGTAGCATTACGAGGATTAGCAAATAAACTCTCATTATTTTCTGCTCTTAATTGGTTAATTCTGATAAATTCATCTAGTGGTAAAAAAGCCTCCCCTCTCACTTCTAAAATGCTTGGGTGAGGGGCGCTGTGTAGTTTTAATGGTATAGTTTTGATGGTTCTAATATTATGGGTAATATCTTCTCCTATTTTGCCGTCTCCTCTGGTTAAACCTCTTACTAATACACCATTTTCATAAGTAAGGGCAAGGGCGCTACCATCAATTTTTAACTCACAAATATAATCAAAGTTAACTACTTCTGTTAATAATTTTTGGCATCTTTTTTGCCAATCTTCCAACTCTTGAAAATTAAAGGCATTATCTAAACTATAAAGAGGTATATTATGAGAAACTGAAGGAAATTGACTGGATAATTTATCTCCTACTCTTTGAGTGGGGCTATCTGGAGTTATTAATTCAGGATATTCATTTTCTATAGATAATAACTCTCGATAAAGTTGATCATAAATACTATCTTCCATGATAGGATGATCTAACACATAATAAGCATAACTTGCTTTTTGTAATTGGTCTTTTAGTTTATCTACTTTTTCTTGATAATTCATTCTATAGCAGTCCTAAATTATTTTCTATTATAGTTATTTCGATTCAGATTGAGACAAATTTCAAAATTTTTACGTTGGAAATTGCCCAGTATTTGATATTTTGCGATTATTATTAATAGTACGAAAACTTGTCATTGTCATTTTAAATGACTATCTCTCATAGAGATTAAATATTATTCTACCCTTACAGAGATTGAGATCATAAAAAATAAATTTTTCTTGACTTTTTTTCTCTTTTTTGTCAATGTAGAACTTATAAAGAATATATTACTAATGCCTTTATATCAGACTAAAAGTAAATAGTTTTTTATTATTTAGACAATATCATAAATATCAATTTTTTGTAAAAAAAATTATAAATAAACAATAAATTTAAGATAATAATTTTCAATCCAACATAATTAACTATTCAAGAAAATGGTAAATATAACTTTAGAAGAATTAATCCAAGACATCGAAAAAGAAGCAAAAAGGGAAGAATTTCCTCTCGATTTAGCTATATATCAATCAGCGAAAAAAGAAGCCACAAAACCTATTTTATATTATGGTAATCTAAAAAGTAATATTTGCTTTTTCGGTCGAGATTTAGGCAGAGATGAAGTTATGGCTGGTCAACCGTTAATCGGTCAAGCTGGTACATTAGTTCGCCAAGTATTTTATCAGGCTATCCACCGAGAAAAAACTAATGAGCAATCTAAATTAAATACCATTGCAGAAAGAGCAATTTTAACGAATACAGTGCCTTATAAACCACCTGAAAACAAAGCCTATTCGGTAAAAGTTAAAAAAAGATTTCGCCCTTTTATTGAACAATTTTTAACCATTCATTGGCAGGGAAATCAAATTATTACTTTAGGCACAGAAGCCTTCAAATGGTATCAAAACTATAGCGATAAAGAAACTTTTAATAATTTTTGGAGTAATGCCGATCAACGTTATCATCAAAGTATTGAGGTGAACCTAATTGCCACTGATAAAGTGGGCAAATCCTACCAAAAAAAAGTTACCATTTATCCTCTTCCCCATCCTTCGCCCCTCAACCAACGTTATTACAATCTTTTTCCTGCCATGCTACAAGCTCGTTTATCTCAATTAGCTTTTTAGTTTGGTAAGATGAAGGAAACAAAACAAAGGTTAAAATATTCAGTATCATTATTGATTCACTATCTAAAGTTCAAAAATGTACTAACACTTTTTCGCAGGAGAGAAGATGTATTTTAAGTCTTTTCATATCTAAAATTAGCAAGGCCTATTTTCTCTCTATTTTCCTTTTCTATGTTCCCGTTTTTTATTCTTTTCCACATTTAGTATAAACTACAGTTAGTAAGCCAAAGTCTTTGATATATAACAATTTTAACCTTTGCCCTACACCTAACGATTGCATTTTCTCAGCAGACTTGATTTGGAATCGCTATATATGTGTTTTTTTTAAATAAAAATTGATTGATGATTCAAGAAAATTGTTTAGTTTTAGAACTTTAGGATTATAATTTACCCAAAACTATACTTTTTTAATAAAAAGTTTAAATTCTCTGTTTCTAATATATTAATAAATCGAAAGTTATGAGTGACACTGAGTTAAAACAAGAGTTGAAAGCAACAAAAATAGCCTATCAAAATGCCGTACAAAATGCTAACTTTCATGCTGGTTTTTTAGGTAGAGTAGCGCACGAAATAAGAGCGCCCCTCGGCAGTTTAATGAGCTTACATCAGTTAATACTTAATGATTTGTGCGAAAATCCTCAAGAAGAAAAAGAGTTTATCAAAAATGCTTATGACTATGCTAAAAAACTACTTAATTTGATGGATCAAGTCATCGAAGTATCTAAACTTAATGTAGGTAAATTATCTTTAGATTTAAAAATTATTAGAAGTAAAGAGTTTCTGGCTTCTTTAATAAGAATAATGGAAATTCAAGCCTTTAATGGTAACATCAATCTAGTTTTAGATCAAAATATGATTGATTGTTTTCTTTATGTTGATCAAGAAAAACTACTGCAAGGATTCTGTTATTTACTAGAGGTAGTTATCGCTCATTTTGAGTTAGCTACTATTCTTTTAAGTGCTGAAAGTCAAGATCAAAACACTACTATTAAATTATCATTACCCTATGATGAATATATTTTTAGTGAGTCAATTAATTTTAGTGAATTGCCTTTGACAGAAATAGAGAAACTTAATCAAAATCCTGAATTATCTGCAGGACTGAAAATGAGTTTAGCTTCTACTTTAATAGAAGTAATGGGGGGAAAAATTACTATTCAAAATATTATCCCCATTTCAACTACTTTAGAGGTATCGTTTCCAAACTTTGAGACTCGGTAAATAAATCTTCGGTATGAAGATAATTATTTTGTAATACCATTGTAGTAGTTTGGTTTTCGATAAAACCGATTTTACGATAGAAATTTTGTTGATGGGTAGTAGTTAAATAGACTCTTTCCACACGGTTAACTAAAGGATGACTAATAATAGTTTCTACTAATTTGCGCCCCAAGCCAAAGCCTTGATATTCTGGATCGATAACAACATCCCAAATGGTAGCACGATAAATCCCATCGGAAGTGGCACGGGCGCTACCGATTAGCTTTTGGTTATCCCACACCGAGACAATGGGATTACTGTGGGTAATGGCAATGCGTAAATCTTCTAAACAACGATTTTCTGCCCAAAAAGCGGTTTTATGATATAAAGCAAGTAATTGCAATAAATCGATTCTTTCTTTTTCTGTGGAAAATTCAATATGGCTAAAATTCATCTTGTTAACTCTCTAACAGACTGAAGCTGTCATAGATATTTTTAAATAACACTAATTCGTAGGGCTTGTTTGATAATATAGCGTTTTTCATGATAATGAGGTAAGTTGATTATTCTCAAGTCCTCCTTGTAAAGGGGGATTTAGGGGTATCGTCTTGTGCCTAATCTTCACAATAATTGCTATGATTAACTGAGCTAATAATTAACACCGTAATTTTAGCAAGAATAATGTGTTTTGTAAGACAATATCTAAATTATGTTGGTAAATGATGACATTCTAATGTTATTAGCTCTAAATCTAATTCTCACAGCGCCCTTCACCGTTATCTATCAACTAAAATTAAGATGAATCGAGGGCTAATAGTTAGTTTGACGGGCGCTGGATTTATCTATTTAATTCATAAATGTAATACGGGTAATATTTTTCTTAGAAAATTTCTTATATGAAACTTTATTTTTTCATAGGGTGAGTTATAATTTTTACCACCATATTTCTTACTTCCGGTATGACCAGATATTCCTTGAAATTTAGGCTCTATTTTAAAACGTTTGATAATATTACTTTGATTTTCTAAAGATTTAATTTTTTTAAAATATTCACTCTCTATACAAAAATAACTATTTGGTTGATTTGCTAAAAAATTAATGTGCAAATTTACTAGATTTTGCTGATAAAAATTTTTACTAAAAGCGATGAAACGTGTATCACAAAATGGAGATTTATTTTGATTAAACAAAATATTCTTAACTTTATAGCCTTGATCTTTATAATCACAAATACAATCAAAATTAGCAGGAATAGTTTTCATAATATCCATAATATTCCTCAGTATAATTCTACCTGTAACTTTGCCAAAATGAGTCACATTTTTGATTAATTGAGATTTACTTAAACCTTCTTGAAGTAATAAGCATTCTCCAAATCCTTTGCCTTTTTGACTGTGATAAAGATTAGTGTCTAAAGAAATAAATTCTATCTCTTTTTGGTAAAGATTATTCATTAATACAAGCTGTTGAAGATTATCTAAAGAACTTGCTGAATTTTCAATAAAAATAATTTTCCTTAAATCAGGATAATTACAAAGATAATATCTAAGTGTTCGCATATATTGTTGTTCTCGCACATTTTTATCAGAAGGATAAGCTTTAGGTATATTATCAACAGATATGGTAGCGGTAAGAATTAAAGCAAACTTATTTTTAATATCTAAAGACTGGGAAAAATAAGTAAAATTAGGACGATTATGAAACATTATTTTCTAAAATATTTTTTATGAGATAATTATAGTAACTGATGCCACGCAATCAAACGAGATATTAATAGTTTCAGAAGTCAAGTGCGAACGAAAATTTAGTATTTTAAAGTTTATTGTAGGTAACTTCAGATAGTAATATATTTTATGCCGATAGATTCACATAACAATAATTATCTCCATGTCCGACAAAATTATCATTAAAGGCGCCCGTCAACACAACCTTAAAAATATCGATTTAGAATTACCGCGCAATCAATTAATCGTCTTTACGGGGGTATCAGGTAGCGGTAAATCATCCCTTGCTTTTGATACTATTTTCGCAGAAGGGCAACGCCGTTATGTAGAATCATTAAGCGCCTATGCTAGGCAATTTTTAGGACAGTTGGATAAACCAGACGTGGATAGTATAGAGGGTTTATCTCCAGCTATTTCTATCGATCAAAAGTCCACTTCCCACAATCCACGCTCAACTGTCGGCACTGTAACGGAAATTTACGATTATCTCAGGTTACTATATGGTAGGGCAGGTATTCCCCATTGTCCCATTTGTGATCATTCCATCGCACCGCAAACTATTGATGAAATGTGTGATCGCATTTTAGCTTTACCAGAAAAAACGAAAATACATCTTCTAGCGCCCGTCATCCGTGGCAAAAAGGGTAATCATCAGCAATTATTATCTAGTTTACGCTCTCAGGGTTTTGTGAGGGTGAAAATTAATGGGGAAATTCGGGAATTGGCGGATAATATCCAGTTGAAAGCGCAACAGAAACATGATATTAGCGTTTTAGTTGATCGTTTGATGGTGAAATTCACTATTCAAGAAAGGTTGGCAGATTCTCTCTCTACTTGCTTAAAAATAGCTGAGGGGATTGCAATAGTTGAGGTTTTGGATCATCAAAGTGAGGCGGAGGGCGCTTTGGATGATGTTTCACGCAAAGGCGCGGAGGCGCAAAGGAAGGGCGCTGAAGTTGTGTTTTCGGAAAATTTTGCTTGTCCAATTCATGGCGCGGTGATGGAGGAGTTGTCACCCCGTTTATTTTCTTTTAATTCTCCCTACGGCGCTTGTCTAAGTTGTCACGGTTTGGGTAGTTTTAAGCAGTTTTCACCCCATTTGATCATACCCAATCCTCAAGCGCCCGTCACCGTTGCCATCGCTCCCTGGGTTGAAAAAGAAAACCCTTATTATCTCTCTTTGTTGCAATATGTCGCTAAGGAATATAATTTTAAGTTAAGTGCCAAATGGTCGAGTTTAACCCCCCAGCAGCAGCAGATTATCCTCTACGGCGATCAACAAATCCAAAATTTACAACATGGTTATTATCGTGGGGTGATTCCCATGCTGGAAAAAACTTACGCTGAAAGTAATTCTGACATTATTAAGCAAAAGTTAGAGCAGTATTTGGAAGAACAAATTTGCGAAACTTGTCACGGTAAGCGTTTGAAACCAGAGGCTTTGTCGGTAAGATTAGGACAATATACCATTGATCAGTTATCCAGCGCCCCTCTCCGTGATTGTCTCACCAAAATTAATAACATTAAACTTACTCCAAAACAAGCTCAAATCGGCGATTTAGCGTTAAGGGAAATCAAAGCGCGGTTACAATTTTTATTGGATGTGGGTTTAGATTACCTCACTTTGGATCGCCCTGCCATGACTTTATCGGGGGGAGAAGCGCAACGCATCCGCCTCGCTACTCAAATCGGTTCGGGTTTAACTGGCGTATTATATGTATTGGATGAGCCTAGCATCGGTTTACATCAACGGGATAATGATCGTCTTTTGGCTACTCTCAAAAAATTACGAGACCTTGATAATACTTTGATTGTGGTGGAACATGATGAGGATACCATGAAGGGCGCTGATCATATTGTCGATATTGGTCCTTTGGCTGGGGTTCATGGTGGTACTATTGTAGTACAAGGTACTTTGCAAGAGGTGATGGCTTGTGAAGATTCGGTGACGGGCGCTTATTTATCGGGAAGGCGTAAAATTGACATACCCACCACCAGAAGGGAAGGTAACGGCAAGTTTTTAACTCTGCAAAATTGTCACCGCAATAATTTAAAAAATATCGATGTGGAAATTCCCTTAGGGAAGTTGGTATGTATTACGGGGGTATCTGGTAGCGGTAAATCAACTTTGGTTAATGATTTGCTTTACCCTGCATTACAACATTACCTTAATCGCAATGTGCCTTTTCCTAAACAGTTAGGGGCTTTAGAAGGCATAGAAGCTATTGATAAGGTAATTGTCATCGATCAATCTCCCATCGGGCGCACTCCGCGCTCAAATCCTGCTACTTATACGGGGCTTTTTGACGTGATTCGGGAGTTATTCACCCACACGGTGGAAGCGAAGGCAAGGGGTTATAAGGCTGGGCGTTTTTCGTTTAATGTGAAGGGAGGAAGATGTGAAGCCTGTATGGGGCAAGGGGTTAACGTTATTTCCATGAATTTTTTGCCTGATGTTTATGTGCAGTGTGACGTGTGCAAGGGCGCTAGGTATAATAGGGAAACCTTACAAGTACAATATAAGGGTTATTCTATTGCAGATGTGTTGGATATGACGGTGGAGGAAGCGTTGCAGGTGTTTGAGAATATTCCGCGCGCTGTCAGTCGTCTGCAAACTCTCATGGATGTGGGTTTAAATTATGTCAAATTAGGACAAAGTGCGCCAACTCTTTCTGGGGGGGAAGCGCAACGGGTGAAGTTGGCTTCTGAGTTATCGAAGCGCGCGACAGGTAAAACCATTTATCTTATTGATGAGCCTACCACAGGTTTATCTTTTTATGATGTTCACCACTTATTAAATGTCTTACAAAAGTTGACTGATAAAGGTAATTCTATGGTGATAATTGAGCATAATTTGGATGTGGTGAAGGGCGCTGATTGGATCATTGATTTAGGTCCAGAAGGGGGTAATAATGGGGGTGAAATTGTTGCTTTTGGTACTCCTGAAACAATCGCTAAATCCCAAACATCTTATTTGGCTAAGTATTTAAAACATTTATTGTAATTTTTATTCAACCTAAATCTATTTATTTATGATTGCTCAACATTCAATTATTAAAATTATTAAAGAATTTTTGGTAGAAAAACAATTATTAAAATCTGAAAATACATCTATTACAGATTTTGAAGATTTTTTTATGTACTTAATAGAATCAAGACAAAAGTTTAATAGTGCTTACTTGCTTAACTATTTATGGAAAAATATTTCAGCGAAAGACATGGCAAAAAGAAAGACATCAGCCAGAGATTTAGAAGATTATTTATCTATAATATTTAATGGTATTATTAGTGATGAAACTAAAAGAGTTAATAAGCAAATTGATAACCAAGATATTTTTATAGAAAATCATTTTATCACTAATTTTGTACTATCTAATCGCCGTGAGAAAGGAGATTTAATTTTTGCAAATAATTATCAACTTTCTATTAAAACTTTAATTAAAACAAATAAAGAGATAAACTTAGGTTCTTTTGAAAAAACAGCTTTGTTTTATTTACTAGATGTTGAGGATTACTTAAATGAAAGAAAAGGGAAAGAAGTAAAAATTAATAATGAAACATTAACAGTAGGTTTAGGTTCCCGTAATTTATTAAAAAATTTATTAAAACTATTAGAGCATAATAATAAACTTAAAAAGTTTCAAGAAAGATTTATTGATATGGCTGAACATATATTTTCAGCAGATTTTCTAATTGCCATAAAAGATGATGAAATTATGGATTTGTATTTTTTACCTAGAAGAAAATTTATTAACTTGTTAAAAGAAATTATTATCGATATTGATAAATTTTTAATGGTAGTTAATAGGTGGGAGGGAAATTCTTTAAGAGTTGACCGAAGTAAAATTTTAAATATATCTAAGCATATAAAATTAGATTTTCGTTTTTTACAAGATTCAATTTTGAAGGATTTTTCTAATTTTGAAGAAAAAATATCATCTTTATTAGTAAAATATATCAATGACCCTCAAGATAATTACAAGCAATTAATCTTTGAAGAGTTAGATAAAATTATAAATACTATTGAGCAAAATAGGGAGGGAATAAGTTAATGAAAGTAGTTTCTTTATTTTGTGGTTGTGGAGGATTAGATTTAGGATTTGAAAGAGCAGGACATGATATTATTTGGGCAAATGATATAGATAAAAATGCTATTGAAACTTATAAAAAAAATTTTGATATTACAAAAACAAAATTAGTTTTAGATTCTATAGAAAATATTGATTCAAAAAAAATTCCTAATAGTGACATTATCATAGGAGGCTTTCCTTGTCAAGGTTTTTCTGTGGCAAATCCTTATCGAAAAGAAGAAGATACAAGGAATAAATTATATTTAGAATTATTACGAGTAATAACAGACAAACAACCTAAGTTTTTTTTAGCAGAAAATGTTACAGGAATTACTAATTTAGGTGGCTATGAAACAGTAGAAGATAAAAAGAATAAAACTGGAAAAGTTTTTAAAATGATTTTAAATGATTTTCAATTAGCTGGATATAAAGTTAATTGGAAAATTGTAAATTCTGCTGATTATGGTGTACCTCAATTAAGAAAAAGAGTAATTATTATTGGGGTTAGACAAGATATTAATTTTACTTATCAATTTCCAAAAATTATTTATAAAAAAGATGAATATAAAACAATACGAGATGCTATTTTTGATTTGCCGAGAGAATATTGCCACAAAATTAATAATCATCAAGGTTCACAACATAAAGTTAAAGTTAATAATTATTTAGGAAATAGACAGTTAGATTGGAATAAACCTTCGCCTACTATTTTAGGTAGAGGCGGAGGCACAGGTGGTGCTGTAATACATCCCCATCCTGACTTACATAGAAGACTGACAGTAAGAGAATGTGCCAGAATACAAACTTTTGATGATGATTTTGTTTTTTATGGTTCTAATGGTTCAGCCTATATTCAAATTGGCAATGCGGTGCCACCAAAGTTAGCTTATTATCTAGCCTCAAATTTTCCCATTTCTTGATAATAAAAAATTTAGGTTTTCAATGAATATAAATTGCTGTGGGGGCGACAAAGTAGCTGAAAAGATGGAAAATAAAAGAGTGTAAAGGTAATACTTCTGAGAAAATAGAATCTGTTGCACCAAAATATTCTTGATGTCAAAAAAATGTTTCTACTCCCTAATATTTATCAACAACATTTAAAAAATCAATTTAATTTACCTCAATATTTAACTGTTTGTCTCCTGCTCAATTTACTTCAAAACCTCAAAACTGTGAAGAATTATCTGATTGTCTGAAAATTACACCCTTTCCAATACCTGAAACCTGCGCTTATCAAACATTCTTGCATCGAACTGAGGTAAAAATTGGACTATTGACATATTTATTAAAACAAGCCAATTTATCGGAGTATTTATAATCGAAGTTTTCATCTAAATCCAGCGCCCTCCTAATGCTCCAATTTCTTTACTTAACCTACTAATTTGTAAATCAGTTTTTTGTTGAGATAACTCGGTTTTTGGTTGTGATTCTGTTAATTCTTGTTGTTTGATCGTTACTTCAGCTAAAATTGCCCACACATCATCTGCTGTTATTGCCATAATCCTTATCGCTGTCGTATTTCAACAGTTCAATTTTACCAATTTTTGGGTTGGATACGACTTACCTATTGGCAATCCTTTCTCTTTCTCTTACTCTTTGCTTTCTTACTCCCCTCTCCTATGGGAAAGGGGTTGGGGGTGAGGGCTTATTTCTTCTTCTTGAAAATAAGAGTAGCGCCCATTACGATCACAGTTGCCACCATCATACTAGGTTCAGGAGTGGTAACACTATTGAGAGGGGTAAATTGGGTTTTTCCTCCATCGACGTTGAACCAGTTGGGATCGCTATCCAAGTCAACTAACTGTGGAATAAAGGTAAAGTCCACAAAGCCACCAAAGAATAAACTAGGACCTGAACTCAAGAAGAGGGCATTAGCAAGAGTCACTTCCCCATCTGTGACAATGAAAGCATCTTCACCTCCCCCTGTGCGAAGAAAACTCCAATCACTTAATCCCTCGAACTCATCTGTAGGGGTATCAGTGACAACGATAGCTAAACCATTACCATCATTACTGCCGTTTTGTAAACCAGAAATCGTGCCACTGACAGTTTCTCCAACTTGCCCAGTAGAACCATTACCAATCACAAATGACCAATTAAAACTTAAACCAGCGCCCTCCGCCGAAGTTTGAGACATTAATAATCCTAGAGAAGCGATGCCGAGAGTTGCTAAAAAATTAAAAGCCCTGAAACCCTTATTTTTGTAGGGGGGGGTAATGTTTTTGACCATTTTTGACCTCATTATTTTGAAATTGTGACCTCGTTTTATCATATCTGCTGACAAGAAAAAAAGATCATTAATTAATTTTCTATTTCCCAATCCTCATACTGTAAATTATCTACACGACAAAACTCAGAAACATTATGATTAGCAGAATTAAAATAACGAATGCAAGTATTAGTATCTAACAAATAACTCACAATAAATCCTCTCTTTCTTGATATGCTGGTTGTGTTTCCCTGACTAAAGATTCACCTTGCCAACAACCAGAAGTAAGCTCAAAAAAATTAGCAGACCAAGTTTTATTTGCGGTGGCATCCTCTAAAATTGCCGTAATTTCTTCCTCTAATGTACGACTATGTAAAGTTGCTAAATTAGTTAATTTTGATAGTAAACTCGGCTTAATTTCTTTTAAAATAATCTCATTCATATTGATTGCAAAATCTTTATTTTAGAATATAAAATGCCAAGTATTTATTTTAGCAATTTTTCAGATAAGTTCTCAAATCTTTTGCTATGATATGTAAAATCACACTTAAAATTAATTAAATTTTATGAAAATAAAAGTAATTATACATTCAGCAGAAGAAGGTGGATATTGGGCGGAAGTGCCATCATTACCCGGTTGTGCCACTCAAGGAGATTCTTTTGAAGAATTATTACAAAATCTTTATGAAGCCATTGAAGGATATTTATTAGTCGATACAGAATCTTTAACATTAGAAGATAATTCAACAGTGTGGGAAATTGCTGTATGAAATCAATGACAGGCAAAAAATTAGCCCAATTATTAGAAAAAAATGGCTGGAAATTAATTCGGATACAAGGAAGCCATCATATTTACAGCAAAACGGATGTCAAAGTTAAAATTTCTGTACCAATTCATGGCAATAAAGACCTAAAAATTGGACTATTGAGATATTTATTAAAACAAGCTAATTTATCGGAGTATTTATAATTAAGGTTTTTGCTTCATCCAGCGCCCTCCACCCTTTCTCTTACTCTTTGCTTTCTTACTCCCCTCTCCTGTGGGAGAGGGGTTGGGGGTGAGGGTATCTTCTCCTGTGGGAGAGGGGTTGGGGGTGAGGGCTTTCCCCCCTTTTGAAGGGGGGTTAGGGGGGATCACTTATTCAAAGCATGATAAATCGCCCAAATGCCCAGCGCCCTCAAATAATGACTAGCGCGGAAAGTATTAACCGCCGTGATAGCTTCGGGAGTGCGGAATTGTAAACCATTATCATAAATTTGATTAACCACCGTTTCAGCAACTTGTAAACCTTCCTCTTTCATACCATTAAGAATCATAAAAGCAACGATACCAAAATTAATGCCAGTCCACACTTCCAAGGGGTGAGTATCATTTTCTTTCTCCGCGCTACCATCTGGCTTAACACCGTTAGCGATGCCGAATTTACCGCCGTGAAAATTTAGGTAACAGGATTGATAAATAGTTTGTAAAGTTGTTTTGACGTATTGAGACTCAACCACATCAGGTAAACCCAATAATTGCGCGTAATATTGCCCCGAAAGTTGATCAGCCATCACCACATCCGAACCGCTTCCCGTGTCAAGGCGATAATATTGACCATTCCACAAGGTATCATGATACAGCGCCCTCCCCCGTTGCAACCAATCCTCGAATAAAACCAAAGACGCTGTTATTTCTTCCTGCGCATTTTCACGCTCTAAATTAGGATTAACAGGGGGATTAGCCAACAATATATTACCGATGCGGAGGGCGCTTTCTAACGCCGTAATCCATAAACCACCACAATAGGCGCTGATGCCTTGTAAACGCCAATCATCAAAAGTTTGATCAGGCGCGCCCCCATTTTCAGGAATACCGTCATTATCCAAATCAAAACCTTTTAAATAGTGCAAAGTTTCCACCACACTATCCCAACATTCCCAGAGGAAATCTTGATCATTTTTACCCGTCAAGAGATAGTTTCGATATACCAAAAGGACAAAATCTGAGCCTAAATCCTTCCACAAATTACAATCCTGATAACTGGTATAATTACTTTTAACCCAAGGATGCTCATTAGGTGCGCCCAAATCGTGGGGAGTAGCGCCCTTCGCCTTTCTGATGGCACTTGCCCCGTTATAACCAATTACGCGCGGAGTATCATCTGCCGTGGGAATAGCACGAGAAAAGGCTTCCATCACGGCTTTTTCTAAACGGGGAAACAGTTGCAATAGTGCAAATGAACCATAAAGACGTACATCTAAACTTTCATACCAACGATAATCAATACACTCAAGGATACCAAACTGACCAACGGGATCAGTTTCCGTGGCAGCCGTCCATAAAGTTCCCCCCTGAGTTAATAGGTATAATTCATTAAATAAAGCCATTTTCAGCCATTCAGGGTAACGAGAACTATTTAAAATCGGTTCTTGCCACAATTTGATCTTATTTTGCCACATATCATGGTGTTTTAAACCCGTGCGAATCATTGCCCACACATTACGCCCGTTGCGCCCGAAAAAGTCCGTATAACGGCGAAAATAGTTAATTCCTTGAGCAAATTCTGTCACGGGAAAATCCCAACTTAAAATGAAAGGAATTTTTTTAGTTTTACCCGGTCTAATAGTAAATCTGATCGCTATTGCCCCGGCAATTTGTTCCGTAGGTTCAGCCGGTGTCTCGTCTTGGTAATCTGGTAATGAGCCATTATAAGCAAAGCGATCCCAAATTTCGCTTCCATCCCCCTTGGGGTTCCAACGGGTATGATAAAATACTTCTAACGTAGGATTTGTAGTGGTGGCAAATGCCCATTGTCCTTCCCCTTCCTTTGGTTCATCACCCATGCGAATGCGGTCAAATAAGCAACCTACACGGAAGGAATCTTGGATTAATTGGTTAAGATTACCTGTACTATCTCCCCAGCGCGGTTGATATTCATACACGGGGCTACCGTCATCTCTAACTTTCACGTCAAGGGATTTTATGGCATTAGTAAACCAACCGACGCTATTTTGCCACGATAATAAAATACTCATGGTGATGGGTTTATCGGTGGGGTTGTGGATACTCCACTCAAATACTGCTACGGGATAACTTGATTCTTGGTAACTTCCAGCCCAAACAGGGGAAAATTGCTCACATATCAACTGAGATTGAAATATTCCCTCATATTGAAACCAACTGCGAGGGTATAAAGCATGATAACTTCCCTTACCTTGAGGATACCATGACCAACGGGATAAACTGCCATCTTCAGGGGCATTAGTATTCAGGGCATAAACTTGGGCTTCTCCCCCTTCTGGTTGCTCAAACACCGCAAACTGACAAGCTGGGAGACTTTGAAAGGTATGATTTCCGCCATCAATGTGCCATAGGTTAAAATCGCCCGATGGACTTCTACCAATACATCCAGCGCCCATCCCCCCTAACGGCATTCCGTGATTAGGACCATCATCAAGGTTACTGGAATAACGTACAGTGTAGGGATTATCCCAAGTTTTACCTATTTCACACTGCCAAGCCTGAGACGGAATTTGGGGTAGTTCGATTTTTAACATAACCTATGGATTAAATTAACAATTAATAATTATAGTCGCTTGGGTGGAGGCACGAAACCCCACAAACAAAGATTTGCCCTCACCCCCAACCCCTCTCCCGCAGGAGAGGGAAGTAAGAGATTTTGGCATGGGGTGGAGGGCGCTGGTCATAAAAATAGATCAAAAAATAAGATAAAATAGTATCAGTTAGTACAAGATTAGTAATGTGAATATTTATGACAACTACCGCCGATGATGTTTGGAGACTATTAGCAGAATTAACAGAAGCTCAAAAAGAAACAGAGCAACGTTTTCAAGAAACAGATCGCCGTTTTCAAGAAACAAAGGATATTCTTAAAGAGCAATCTTTAGAAACAGATCGCCGTTTTCAAGAAACAGACCGTCAAATAACCCGATTAAGTAAAGAAATTGGTAATCTGGGGGGTAAATGGGGGCGCTTTGTGGAAAATATGGTAGCGCCCTCCTGCGAAACTTTATTCCTTAGTCGTGGTATTCCTGTGCATCAAGTTAGTCAACGGGTAAAAAAACGTCTTGATGGTGACATTCTCGAAATTGATGTGTTAGTGACTAACGAAAATCATGTTTTAGTGGTGGAAGTCAAAAGTAGTTTAGGTGTTAATGATGTGAAAGATTTAATCAAAGATTTACAGAGATTTAAACGGTTTTTTCCAGAATATAGTCAGAAAAATTTATATGGTGCAGTAGCAGGAATAGAAATGGAGGAGGGCGCTGATAAATATGCTTATCGTCAAGGTATATTTGTCTTAGGTCAAAGTGGCGAAAGTGTTGCTATTTTTAATGGTGATGAATTTCAACCCAAAGCATGGTAAACGGTGGAGGGCGCTGGGTTTGAAGTAACCATCGATAATGATCAATTACTTGAAAAGTTGAGAACTGTATTAGATATTTTGAGATTAACGTTTTTATCTTTTCACCATAATACAAATTATAATTACGAAAGTTAAAAAAAAATTAAGATAAATCGAAATTCGTTTCGTTCTTGTCAGGATTTACTATGATGTGATAACCAACAGAAAAATCAGATTATACCCTTTCATGATACCTGTCTCCTCTAATTTTAGCTTTCTACAGTCAGAGAATAAACAATTAACTCATTTAGCTTCTCTAGCTGAATACTGTTTACATCTTGATACCAATACTTGTTTAGTAAAACTTAGACAGTTTGGAGAGTTATTAGCTAAACAAGTTGCATTAAAAGTCGGTATTTCTATATTAGAATAGAGGGAAATAATGCTACTCACATTAACTATGATCAGCCTGATTATAAAACAGCTTTAGCTCATATTAAATACGCATGGGAATTAAGTATTTGGTATTACCGCTCATTTTATGATGATCATTTTCATTTCCAAGAATTTATTATTCCACCGAATCCTACCCTCGAAATAGAAAAGCAATTAAATGAACTAAAACAAGAAGCGGAGAGAGTTAAAAAACTAGCGGAAGCTGAAGTAAAAGAAAAAGAAGCCATAGGAATTTTACAGCAAAAAACAGAATCTAAATATCAGCAAATTTTGAAACAAAAACAAGATGCTATCGCACTCCTAGAATCTCAAAAAAAACAAGAAATAGAAAAATTAAAACAAGAAGCAGAATTCAAATATCAAGATGCTTTAAAAGAAATTGAAATTTTACAACAAGAAATTAACAAAACAAAATTAACAGAAGAAGAAATAAATCACCGCATCAAAAAAGCCATAGAAATAGAAGATAATATTAATAGTTTTACAGCAATGTTAATGGGTAATTTTGCTAATGATAATAAGGTAGAAGGCTATGAAAGCATCAGTAAAAAAATAGAAAATGTTACCACTGCTATAGATAAAATATCTCTTTTAATAGGTGATTATCAGCAAACAGAAATATCCTTACATGATGGAAAAAAACTTAAAGCAGGATTAGGTATAACTAGCGAAGCAAAAAATCTTCAAAAACGTTCAAAAGACTTAAAACATGGAATTTTTAATGTACTGGTTTTAGGTACATTTAGTAACGGAAAAAGTACCCTGTTAAATGCCATGTTAGGCAGTCGAAAACTACCAATGGATAATTGTCCTGCAACGGCTATTATAACAATGCTAGTCTATGGAGAAGAAGGAAAAGTTAAGCTACATTATAGTAATAATCAAGAGCCTAAATATATAACGTTTGAAGAATTTGATCAAGAATATGTTTTAGATATTGACGACCAAGAAACTCTACAAACAACTCATTATATAAATAGATTTAAAGACATTGAATTTGCTGAAATAGAGTGTAGATATAACTTATGTAAAGGGGGAGTTAGATTAATTGATTCTCCGGGTATTGGGGAGCAAATTTCCCGAACAAAATTAACCACAGAATTTTTACAACAATCCCACGCAGTTATCTTTATTTTTGATGCAACTCATCCATTGAGACAAGAAGAAAGAGAATTTATTGAAGATAATTTTAATAATAACAACAGCAACGAAAATATCTTTTTTGTGGTTAATAAAATAGACTTAGTTGATGATGATGATGACGACGATGATAATGACGGTAGAGAAAAAATAGGTAAATACTTTGCCAACTATCTCAAAAATTTATATTCAAATCAAAAAACAAACTTAGATCAAGAATTATTAAATAAACGATTATATCTAGTTGATTCTAAATCAGCTTTTAAAGGAAGAAAAAAAGAACCAATTAAGCAATCTTTAATAGAAAAATCTGGAATTTTAGCATTTGAAAAGGAACTAGAGAATTTCTTAACTACAGGAGCAAAATTTAGAGCAGGAATAAGCTCAGTAGTTGATTTATTGATATTAACCATAGATAAATTAGAGCAAAAAATAACTCAACAAGAAAAACTATTGGGTGAACCATTATCAGTATTAGAAGAGAGAAGAATCATCGCAGAAAAAAAATTAAAACTATTAGAAGAAAGAGAAAATAGAATTAAAGAAATTATCAATTTATACGCTAATAATATTACCGATAAATTATGTTTTGATATAGAAACTTATATCATGAAAATGAAAGATGATTGGCAATTTGACTACAAAGAATTTACAGAACTAGATCAGTTGAATTTTTTAAGTGTTGGGTCTATGGTATTTGATGAGTTAGTCCGTAATTCTACAACAAAAGCGATCAATGAAGATTTAATGAAATATTTAAAGTTTAAATTTGAAGAATGGGCTAATCGCATTCCTATTATCATCAACAAAGATTTAAGTAGTTTACAAAAACAATTAGATACATCTATTCAAGATTTCGCTAGAGAAATTTCTTTAATTGAATCTCTTTTTATTGGTGAGAATTTAATTGATGTAATTGAAAATCGTACGGATACTGTAATGCAGTTAATTATCAGCACTATATTAGGTGATTTCAGCACTATCAATAGTAGTTTAATGGGAGATAATGATTGGTCAAATTTCTTTTTAGAAACTATTAAACAAGCAGTATTAGTAACATTTATTTTATCAATATTTGGAGGTCCTATTGAATGAATTGCCTTAATCGCTGCCGAAATAACTCAATTTGTTATTAAGGGAGGAAAATCTAAAAATAAATTAATTACAAGTATAGGGAAAAAACTTTTTGAAAAAGTCGATGAAAAACTACCAGAACTACAATGGCGTATCAATGAAAAAATTAATGAACAGTTTACTAACTTGAAAACTCAAATAATTTGTACTATTCAAGAACAAATAGAGGAAGTGAGGAAAGAACAACAAAAAATAATCGAGGATAAAAAGAATAAAAAATTTTCTATAGAACAAGAAAAAATAAGAATTTCTGCTATTAAAAATGAAGTTATCTATTTATTTAATGAAATCTGTAAAAATGCCTACGATAAAGAATATTCTTTAGATGAAATACAGTGGCTTTACAAAGGGAAAAAACTTATAAAAAATTAGATAAAAATATATTTCTTGTCAAAAAATATTATGGTAAATCGCTTTTATGCTAATGACCCAAATTGTTTTGTTCCGCAAAATGAACAATTTAATTTTGTTTATTTTTCCCATGAGGTTAAATATATCGCAACTCAGCTCATAAGTATATCTGCTATTTTTAGTAAGATTAAATTAAGAACAGAAATACAAAACTTTGACTCTTTAATTAATCGCTTTTATGAATTACAATATGATTTGTTAACACACAAAAAAAGAATTTCTGTATTTGGCGTTTTTAAATCTGGCAAATCTACTTTTATCAATGCAATTTTAGGGAAAAAAATATTACCCAGTCGTACAAATAGAGCAACTGGTGTAATTACTACTATTAGCTATGATTCTAAAGAGTATGCCAAGATTCTTTTTGATTCTAAGATAGGAAAAATTTCGGAAATAATTGGTATCGATTCTTAAACAAGATGAATCAGAAATGGCGACTCATTATCAAAAAAATATCAATAATTTTAAACTTCAGTTAAGATATTTATTGGATTCTTTTATTACAGAAAGACTAATTTTATTACCAAGACTCAGTAAAATTCAAAAACATTTAAAAAATGTGGTTAGTCACTGTCAATTTAAAATTTTCACGGTGGAAGAAAAGATAAAAGAATTGGAAGATTTAAGGGAAAAAGTTTCAGAAAAAAGAAAACTTCACTTTGTGAAAAAAGTAGAATCAATTAGATTAATTTTAGAGAAAGAAAAACAATCTATTTTTAGTAATTTAAAAATTATAATAAATAAAATAATTTCTGAAGCAAAATATTTGATTAAAGAAGATAAACCGATGTGGGTAAATCAACTAAAAGAAGAATGGAATTTTGGAAATAAAACATTTATTGATTATTTAAACACAAGTATTATAAGGTCTAATGATAAAATTGATGAAATTAACATTTTTCCCGAATGGAATTACAGTAGCTTTTTACAGCATTTAGAGTTAAAAGAAGATTTAATTACTAATGTTAGTAACAATATAGGAAATTGGGGTACTTTCACTCTTAAATTTTCAAGAGATATAGAAAATTTTATCTCTAATAAAAATACTAGAGATGACATTTTTAATAATGTCAAAAAAGAAATTTTACAAAGAGAAAAAGTATTAAGAAATAGTGTTGATCAATATCTTCTTTTAATCGGGGAAAATGTAAAAATTTATGAGAGAAAGAATCAACCTAACATAGAACCATCTAAAGATTTACTTTCTCTTTATTATGATATGAATATCTATCAAGATATTATTCTACAATCAAACATTTTCTTAGATTTTATAGATAAAACTATTAATGATTTAAAAAACTGAAAATTATAATTATTTGTTTTAAACTTATGTTGAAAATAACTCAAGATAGACAAGATTGGAATAAACAGTTTGAGACTGTTTGGCAACCATTTGCAAAAAAGATTGTTAATACTTTTTCATCTGAATATCCCCAAAAGTTAAAGTTAATAAAATCTAATTTAGATTTGAATAATTATATTAACGACATCATAAAACATCATGTAAAAATATGGGAAATCGACAAAGAAGACCAAGCTATTTGGTTGGAAATTTTGGAGCGAGAACATCCTATAGTTGGTCAAGTATTTTATGATATTTTAAACATTGTGAAGCAAATAAGAGACAAAAGAATAGAAGAAGAAGTTAATATATTGATCAAAAAATTAACTCTTCAAATTGATGGTTATTATGAGATACTAGAGAGTGTTATTAAGGGCATTAAAAAACATTAATAACTTCTGAATATACCTAAATATTTTAAGCTAGGCTAGTTATCAATCAAAAACAGCGCCCTCCACCATTAGGCGTTGCTGATTTTCAGTAACTGCTAAACAAATGTAATAACTGATGTTAGGCAGTCAAAGGGGATATTAATGCTTTCAGAGGTTGAATGCGAACGAAAAATTAGTATTTTAAGTTTTATTGTGGGTAACATCAGTTACCCAATTTATTTTTTTCAATCAACAATTAAACAGAAATTTCATGGAGGAATCAACTATGTTACACTATCAAGTTATAAAGAAAAGAAGCATACCGAAGATTCCATATAAAATAAGGTTTAAGTTACACTGAAATAAAAGTTGATAATTCTTTCTCTATGCAACAAACAGGATTAAATATTTTAGCCATTAGCATTTTTACCATTACACTATCAGTACTTTTAGGCCCTTTAATTAATCTATCTCCTTTCATCCCGGCTACTATTACCTTTGTTTTACTGGGTTTAGTAACTATTGACACCCTTAATTGGCAAAATCAAGGCATAAATTTGTTGGTAGATATATTTGCATCTGCCGAACAAAAAGAAAGAATAATTTTTCATGAAGCAGGACATTTTCTCACAGCGCACGTCAACCAAATCCCCATTCAAAGCTATACCCTCTCAGCATGGGAAACTTTAACAAAAAAAAATACAGGTAGTGGGGGAGTCATCTTTGACACCGAATTTTTACAAGAAAACCCTCAAGATATGCGAGAAAAAAATTTGATGTTAGAAAGAGTAGGTGTAGTTTTAATGGCTGGAATTGCTGCTGAAAAAATTTTTTATGAATCATCTCAGGGAGGAGAAGAAGATAAAATCAAATTTCAACAGATTTATTCTCAATTAAGTGATGGAATAGTTAATGTTGCTATGCGCCAAAGATTAGCCATTTTACAGGCAACAACTATCATTGAAACTCATCAAGAAGCCTATTTAAAGCTAGTAGAATTGATGAAACAAAGAAAAACTGTCACAGAATGTCAAGAATTTTTAACTACAAAATTCTCCCTCTAATCAAAAGGAAATTTATAATCGACAATCAATAATTCAATAATTAACCCCCTCTTCCCTTTTCCTTAGTAAAAGTATATGATGTTATCAAAGAACTAAATTAAAGTTCACCGAAAAGATGAAATCAGCGCCCCTCCCCGATAATGAACAACAAAGAATCGAAGCATTATTACGCTATGACATCCTAGACACGGATTTTGAGGAAGTTTACGACGAATTAACCCAACTGGCTTCCAGTATTTGTGGCACTCCCATCACTTTGATTAGTTTGATTGATACCCATAGGCAATGGTTTAAATCAAAAGTTGGTTTACAACCAAGGGAAACCAATCGAGATATAGCATTCTGTAGTCATGCAATATTACAAAGCGAAGTATTTATCATTGAGGATGCCACCGCCGATGAGCGTTTTGCCGATAATCCCCTCGTCACAGGAAGCCCTTACATTCGCTTCTATGCCGGCGCCCCTCTCATCACTCCAGACGGCTTCTCTTTAGGTACATTATGCGCCATTGATACCGTACCGCGCCAGTTTTCAGCAGACCAAATTAAAGCCCTCAAAATTCTGGCTCGACAGGTAAGCGCCCAATTAGAATTAAGATTATCCTTCAGTAAATTACAAAACTACGCCAGACAATTAAGGCAAGTTAATGCCAGTAAAGATAAATTTTTTTCCATTATCGCCCACGACTTAAAAGCGCCCTTCAACTCCATGCTAGGATTTGCTGACATCTTGCAAAGCAATGCCGAAAATTTAGACATCACACAAATTAAAGACCTCAGTAGTGATATTTATAACACAGGCAAAAGCACTTATCGTCTTTTAGAAAATCTCTTACAGTGGTCAATGTTAGAAATTGGTAGCTTACCATGGAAGCCTACTCGACTCAATCTCAATGAAGTTGTTGACGATATACTATTAATGCTATCAGGAGTAGCAAGAACTAAAAGCATTTCTTTAATTAATAAAATTATCCCTGCACAAACTATTTATGGGGATACAAAAATGTTACAGTCTGTCTTGCAAAATTTGATTAATAATGCCCTAAAATTTACTCCCGAAGAAGGGCAGGTGACAGTATCATCACAGGTGGAGCATAATTTAATTAGGGTTATAGTTAGTGATACGGGAGTAGGTATGACCCAACAACAGGTTAACAAATTATTTAATATAGAACATTGTATCAGTAGAGACGGCACACAAGGGGAAAAGGGAACAGGATTAGGTTTATTATTATGTCAGGAGTTTGTCGCTAAAAATGGCGGTACAATGAAAGTTGAATCCCATATTGGTAAAGGCTCTCAAGTCAGTTTTACTATACCCAAAATTTAGAGAAAGGGAGATGGGGAAGCAGGGGAAGCGGGGGAGAAAGGGAGATGGGGAAGCAGGGGAAGCAGGGGAGAAAGGGAAGCAGGGGAGATGGGAAGAAAAGAAGACAGGGCAATTATGAATTATGAAATAATAATTTCCTTTGCCCTTTGCCCTTTGCCCTTTTTACCCATTATCAATTATCAATTATCAATTAATAATTATGCTTCGTTATGCTTATTTTCCCGGTTGTGTAGCCCAAGGCGCTTGTCGAGAGTTACACATTTCTACTGTTGCCATTAGTCAAGTATTAGAAATAGAATTAATTGAACTCAAAAAAGCCTCTTGTTGTGGCTCTGGTACTTTTAAGGAAGACTCTCAACTATTAGAGGATACTGTCAACGCTCGTAATATTGCCCTCGCTGAGTCCCTTAATTTACCCCTTTTAACCCACTGTAGCACCTGTCAAGGGGTTATTGGTCATGTGGATGAAAGACTGAAAGAGGCAAAACTTAACAACCCTAATTATTTAAACGAGGTTAATGGTTTTTTAACCAAAGAAAACTGCTCTCCCTATCAAGGCACCACAGATGTTAAACATTTATTGTGGGCGCTGGTGGGGGATTATGGTTTAGATAAGTTGCAAACAAAGGTCAAAAAATCTTTGGCTGGGTTGAAGTGCGCTTCTTTTTATGGTTGTTATTTACTCCGGGCTCAAAAAAACCTTCCTTTTGATGATCCTTTTCATCCTGAATCTATGGAAAATGTGTTTCGGGCGCTGGGGGCTACTCCTGTGTATTACGATGGTAGGATAAAGTGTTGTGGTTGGCCTCTAGCGAGTTATGCGACAAAGCAATCTTTTATGATGGCAGGAAATAACTTACTTGATGCTAAGGGGAAGGGCGCTGATTGTATTGTTACCCCTTGTCCATTATGTCATCTCAACCTCGATTCTCGACAGCCTGAAGTAGAGAAGGTAGTACAAGAAAAAATTGGCTTACCGATTTTACATTTACCGCAGTTAATTGGCTTGGCTTTGGGTATTGAACCTGATAAATTAGGTTTAGATCATCATGTGGTTTCGACTCAGGGAGTTTTGGATAAGTTATGTAGTTGATAAAAAGATATAAAAGAGATTTTTTCGGATTCTTGAGTCGAAATGCTACTCTAAAACAAAGAATATTAATTAAATTGTTATTAAGTAAATAAATGTTTAAGCGTTGTTTGATTTGTACTGATTTAACGGAAGGTTTGCAAAGACTAAGCAAATTTGTTGAGGATTTGGGCGCTGGTGGGTTGGAAGAAATTACCTTTTTTCATAGTGTACCTCTTTGGACTCAGGGTGAGATTCCCCGTGTGGATACTGACAAAATTAATGAAGCAAAGGCTTTTTTAAACAATAGTTTGCCTTCTATTCCTGATGGCATGACTGTTAATATTGAGGTTGCTTCAGGAGATGCTAGTAATACTATTTTGGAAGCAGTAAAAAAATTTAATTGTGATTTTGTTATTATCGGCACAGCTTTAAAAAATGCTATACAGAAAGGTATTTTTGGTTCTACTGCCACTAAGTTAACCAAAAAATTAAATGTTCCAATTATGATTTTACGTCCTCAGTTAATCTCTATATTTCGGGAAGAGGAGTTGGCTTTACGTTGTCGTCATTTGAATGATTTTTGGTTAATTCCTTATAAAGGAGGTAAATCTTCTAATTACTTAATCAAAAAAATTAAGCAGTATGCCACTGATAAAGTTATTAGTAAGGGTCACAAAATTTTATTATTAACCGTAATTGAAGACATTTCAAGGTCTCCTTTGTTAATTGAAGATAATTTTAATCGTGCGAAAAAAGAATTAGAAAAAATTAAGCAAGATTTAGATTCTTTGGGTATGGATGTGGATTATTTGGTGAAAAAAGGTGATCCTATTCCTGAAACTCTTAACGTAGCACTGGAATATGATATTAGTGCTATTGCTTTAGCTGATGATCATGATAATATTTTGTTGGATTGGACTTTGAGGACTTTTGGACAAGAAATTTTACACCGTAGTTGGTTTCCTCTCTTTTATATTCACTATGTAGAAGATTAGTTGACGCTTACCCGTTAAATCAAAGATTATAACGGGGGATTCTTGATTTATAGACATTTGACTAGACCAACTATATTTTGATTAATTTTCGTTAGTACGTTTTTTAAGGGTTGAACAATGTTCAACCCCCACGAAAATTTAAAACACAAACTATCTTAAACTAACATCTATTACAGACTCCACAGGATTGAGAGCTGATTGTAAAAAGCTACTACTACTAACAGAATCATTAGCAATAGTAACGATAGGATTGGACAAAATGCCAATAATAGAAGTAGCAATCACCAATAACACCAAAGAAATTTGCATGGGGCGCATACCAACACCACTCCAGCGCACGACGGGGTATTTTTTCACTACTTCGGACATCTCTTGAGGTTCTTTGACTACCATCATTTTCACTACTCGAATGTAATAGTAGATTGAAATAACACTGGTAACTAAAGCCGTTAAAACTAAGCCATAAAGCCCTTCTTGCCATCCTGCCCAAAAAATGTAAATTTTACCAAAAAATCCAGCTAAAGGTGGAATACCGCCCAAAGAGAGCAAACAGAGGCTTAATCCAAGAGTGAGTAAGGGGTCTTTTTGATATAACCCAGCATAATCACTAATTTTATCACTACCAGTCCTGAGGGCAAACAAAATAATACAGGTGAATGCGCCCAAGTTCATAAACAGGTAGATAAAGAGATAAAAAATCATGCTAGAGTAACCAGCTTGGCTGTCAGCAACTAAGCCAATCATCACAAAACCAGCTTGACCGATGGAGGAATAAGCTAACATTCTTTTCATGCTAGTTTGAGCCAATGCCACCACGTTACCTAATACCATACTAAGGATTGCCAAAGCGGTAAAGATAAACTGCCATTGCTCATCCATGGGATTGAAAGCAGTGGCTAGTAAACGAATGGCAACGGCAAAACCAGCGGCTTTTGAACCCACAGACAAGAAAGCAACCACGGGAGTTGGTGAACCTTCATAAACGTCTGGAGTCCATTGATGGAAAGGCACAGCAGAAATTTTAAAGGCAATTCCAGCGATAACAAATACTAAGGCAATGGCTAAACCGAGAGATTCTAAACCTTTACCAGGGGTGATGACTGAGGCAATTTCGGTAATTTTGGTTAAACCACCAGATAAACCATATAGTAACGATAACCCATAAAGGAAAATGGCTGAACTCGCTGCCCCAATTAAGAGATACTTTAGCGCGGCTTCGTTAGAGCGAGGATCGCGCTTCATGTAACCTGTCATGAGATAGGATGAAATACTTAACATTTCTAAGGATACAAAAATCATCACTAACTCTGACGCGCCACAGAGAAACATTCCTCCTAGGGTGGCAGTTAGCATGATGGCGATAAATTCAGACAGGGATGTGCCAGTATTTTCGATATAAGTCACCGACATGGCGATGGTGATAGCGGTGGAGAGCGCTATGATAATACGAAAAACAATACTTAAATTGTCACCGATAAAAGAGCCTAGGAAAGATTGGGGATTAGGGCTATCCCAATTCCAAATTAAAGCGCCCACCGCCCCAACCAAACCAATCATAGCGAGATAAGGAAGAAGGGAAGCTGATTTACGCCCCAATATTAAATCAACGATTAAAACTAATAATAAAGTTGTGATGACGATTCCTTCGGGTAAAATCGTCATGGCATTTAACTGACTAGCAATCTGACTAGAAAAATCCATGTTTTACTTGCTTCTAAAACTATCAATAGTTAATCTTAACTGAAAATACCTCTACTTTTTCCTATAAACTAAAAATGCCTTGAGTATTTGCCTTTTTTGCTCTTTACTTCAAAGCGCCCTTCACCATAATCCCTCACCCCTAACCCCTCTCCCACAGGCGAGGGGAATAATCCAGCGCCCTCCACCCCATGCAAATATGAAATGACTATCGTTTAATATCGCCGCGCAATAAATTTCACGGCTATCGTAATTTCGTTTAATAAATTAAACTCTTTTATTATTCATTGATTAAATAAAAAATCAAACTACCATTGCTCAGTTAGAAAAATATAACCCTTAAAAATAACATCTTAGTTCAATTCATTGAACGTGATACCATTAACCGTGTAATTCATTACACGGTGGGGAAATGCGATAAACCATAGCATCTAAAAGCCTTGTTTGGGTATCCGTTTGAGCGGTGATTTTTTCTTCTAACTCATCACATAATTTCATCATTTTATCCACTTTCTCTACTATTCTTTTTTGTTCTTCTAATGGTAGAAATCCCACGACAAAGGATTCGATTAATTCTCTTCTTACCCCAGCCCCTCTCCTGTGGGAGAGGGGAAATAACTTTATTTTTCTACTAAGACATATAAGAAACTTTCTAATTTTGTTAGGGTTTTAATCATATCTTGGCATACTTCCTCATGGGTGACGGGCGCTAGGGTTAATAAATTAATGGGTTTAATTTGTTGCCACCGTTTCACTAAATCTTGAAAACTTTGTTTTCCTTCCCACAAGGATAATAAACAACTTGCCGTATTACTTTCAATCTCAACATTGCCTTGGGCTGTTAAAGTGATAAATCGATTCAAATAGCAAGATTGTTGGCTTTTAATGGCTTCTATGAAAGCATTTTTTACGGTATCATTCCTTAATTGTGGATGTAGGGTGACGTGCGCTTGTAACCAATCATCGAAACTCCATGCCATTACCGATTCTTGCGGAGGTAGAGAAGCATCACCATTAACACACCAAAAATCGATTAGGCGATGAATAGGATTTAATAACTCATAGATATGTAATTCTTCCTCAAGGGAAATATTTTCTAAGCCCATTTCCCAAGCATCAGGCAAATTTTCCTTATTTTGAAATAAATCACGCACATTCCAACTACGCCAATCAGTCATAGATAGAAATTGTAAATTGGCATCTGCCAGCATGGTAAAGACTTGGGGGATGGTATAACCCTTATCACTCTGTAGCAGATAATTCATTAAAACACTACTTTTGAGCTTGTCAGCATTAGTTATAAAAGGGGCAAAACCGCTTTGCCAAAAACCCTTAGCACCAACATTATTTTTTAAATTAGTAAAAGTTTCCTTAACTATTTCCACCTCAAAATCATCGGGGTTATCTTCCATCAACCCCATCGTTTCAAATAATTCCTGCATATTCAACAGGTGAAATCTTTGATAATAGTTATGAAAATTTGTTCTCAGGATACCATTTGCACTCAAAACAGATTGCAACATTTGTAAACCTTCGGCTGGATTAGGTAATAAATAAATCACCTCATCACAGTTGATGTAGTCGAATTGATAATTTAGCTGGGAAATTTCATCAAGACTAATGGCATGAAATTCACAATTACTAATACCGTGATATTTAAACCTCGCTTCGGCAATTTCAATAGATTTCGGAGAAATATCCACCCCGACAATTTTCGCCCCCGGATTAGCATTGGCGATGGTTTGAGTTTTCCAACCGCTACCACATCCTGCATCGAGAATAATTTTATCTTGACGCTCAATAATTTTTTGTTGTGCTAAATAATAGGATGTGGTGATGTCATGAACAAAAAAAGCGTTATAGTCAAAAGTAGGTTTTTGTTCGATAGGGATATGAGGATAGGGGAGATTATCGTATTGCTCGATAATTTTTTCTTTGACTTGGGCTAAGGATTCGGGGTTATTCATGAAATTTTACAGTCGAAAACCTCGTCTATATCAGACGGCTTGACGCTCATTATTTTATCAGAATTTTGTTGGCTTATTTTTGTCAATTCCTATTTTGTGAGAAAAACTTCTATTTTTTTGTTTAAGTGCTGATGCAAAATAGATTGTCTATTTTGAAATTAATAAAATTTGTTTAATAATCTCTTGCCCGTTGCGTTTTGCCTGTTGCCTTTTGTAAGGTAAACATACAATTAATTTTGCCTACTTAATTTTGACTTTTTTGCCAAATTTTAACCACACCATTCACACCACCAGCCACTAAAATCTCTCCATCTTCGCTTAAAGATAAAGAAAAAATACGATTATTATCACTGATATTGAGATGACCTAATTCTTTACCTGTCAAAACATACCAAATTTTAATTAATCCATCAACTCCACCGCTATAAAGTAATTGATCGTCGGGATGAAAAATTAACTCCATTACTTGTCCATGATGGCTTTTTAACTCCATAGTTGGGGAAACTTCCTGAAAAACCTCGAAAATACTAGGGGGAAGATACCACATTTTGATCATACCATCAGCGCCCCCCACCGCTACATATTCCCCTGAGTTACTAATAGCCAAAGATTCCACCGAAGCCAGATTACCCACTAAAGTACATAGTTTACCAGCGCCCTTCATCCCCCAAATGGAAATAGTGCCATCACCGCCACCACTGGCAATAATGCCCACTCGATCATTAATAGCTAAAGCATTAATGGCACCATTATCATCATAATAACTACTAATTAGTTCACCATTACTTAAATTCCAAATTTTGATAGTTTGATCATAACTACCACTAATTAATAAGTTATTTTCGGGCGCTATGGCTAATCCATGAATTGAGCCATTATGCTCAGTTAAAGTTTGTTCTAAAATTAGCTCATATTGGGATTTTGACTTACTTTTTAATGACCATATTTTTATATCTTGATCAAGACTTCCTGTAGCTACTCCTCGATGTAAATAATTATTTTGATTAATAGCTACTGTTAATAATCCCTGCTGAGACCCTGAAATTTGATCAATTTCAATACCTTTTTCTATAGACCAAATTTTTAATTGTTGATCCCAAGAAATACTAAATAAATATTGTTTATCATTACTAACAGCTAAACCTGTTATGGATTCTTCATGGGCATCAATAATACTAATACATTTCCAAGCAATTTTCGGCGGTGGCTGAGGATTATATTCACTAATTTCTGGATTTATTGTCGCTTTTCCTGGTAAATTAATTTGATTAACCGTATCAGGAATATCAGAATAATTAACACTTAAAAATAATAACTTTTGCTCAATAGTGTTAATTCTGCCTTCTAAATCATGGTTTTTAAAATAATTGATGATACTCCCTAAAGATTCATTAACGTTATTCATATCTCGCTGTAAAGAAGCAATAATTTCATCATCGGAAAGAGATATGGATGGCGGAGAAAAAGGAGGAGGAATAAGGGCAGATTGTCTTTTTAATTTTTCAATTTCCGTTTGGAAATATTCGACTTTTTCGGTAAACTTATTTAACTGAATTTTTAAGGCGGCAGCGATGCGCTTCTTCGTGCGATTTTCTAAAGATATACGATTAATTAAATTAACCATTAATACTAAAATGATAATTAATAAAAGTAGGGGATAATTACGCAAATTATTATTAGTAATTAACATTATAAATAACATGAAATTTAAGGCATATTCTCCCCATTGTAGCCTAGTAAAATTTTTAAAAATCATGATATTTTCCTTATTATTTTGTTCTAATAATAATCTTAATTGAGAATTAACTAATTCTCTTAATTCGTGTCGAGAGTCTTGTTTTTGCATAGTTGTATCGTCACTCACCTAGTTTCCCTCCTTCTCTGGGATAATACCTGTACTTTCACTGACATTCAATTTTAGCG
>JACYMF010000036.1 GCA_015272165.1 Cyanobacterium sp. T60_A2020_053 | reverse complement strand
TATGGGCTGTCGTCTAACGGCGAGTCGGTGAACCAAGAATCCCCCACTATAACCCGTAGGGTTTAGTGGTGGGAGTGTCAATATCAGTACAATTCATACTTTAAGAGGGTGCAAGGAATACCGCCGTTATCAATGGGGATGCGCGCTGAGGTGCGCAGTCCAACTTTTTTGGTTAATTCTTTATTGCCACTTAAAATATAAGCTGTCCAACCCCGAAAGCGTTGTTTCATAACATCTCCTAGCATTTTATAAAGGGGAATAAGTTGCTCGGTATCTCCTAATCTTTTGCCGTAGGGGGGGTTACAAATGAGGATACCATGATCGGCGGGCGCTTCAATATCTGCTAGTCTTTGTTGACTAAATTTGATTTTATCGGCAAAGCCACAGGCACGGGCGTTATTTTTTGCTTGTAAAATCACGTCTTCATCGGCATCACTACCCATAATTAATGGTTGTAAATCTTTTTCCTGTGTTTCCGCTTCCCTAAACATTTTTTCCCATAAGTCGGCATCATAATCTGCCCACTGTTGAAAGGCAAAGCCACGACGATATAAGCCGGGAGCGATATTGAGGGCGATTAGTGTGGCTTCGAGGGGTAATGTGCCTGAGCCACATAAAGGGTCAAAAAAGGGCAAATCTGGTGTCCAATTAGACATTTTGATGATAGCAGATGCTAAGGTTTCTTTGATGGGCGCCCTCCCCATAGCCGAACGATAGCCGCGCCGATGGAGACTTTCTCCGGTGCTGTCTAAGCTCAAAATACATTGATTTTCGTGGATGTGAGCATTAATAATTATATCGGGGTTTTGGGTGTCAATATTGGAACGAGGGCGCTGGTTTTCCTGTTGTTGATCAACAATAGCTTGTTTAATTTGTAAGGCGGTAAAATGACTATGATTTAAACGGGGATTTTTTCCTGTACAATTTACCAGAAAAGTTTGCTCAGGACTGAGATATAATGACCAATCAACGGTTTTTACACTGTCATAAAGTTGATCAGGATTATTGCTTTTGACTACGGCAATTTTGCGCAGAATACGAAAAGCTAAACGACTCCACAAATTAACTCGATATAATAAACTTAAATCCCCTTCAAAATGAACCCCAGTAAAATCGGTAGCGGTGGTGGGCGCTCCTAATTCTTGCAATTCCTCTGCTAACATTTCTTCTAAACCGCGCGCTACTGTCGCAAAATATTCGTACTGCATAATTTAATTGATAATGGAAAATGATAATGGATTAGCTTTGTTACAAAAACACTTCGACGGATTTAGGGCTAGAAGCCCCATAAGCAAGTAAGCAAAATTAATTGTGACTTTTGTTTTTCTCAAAGCTATAACAACAAGGGGTTTAAACCCCTTGCCTATATACAATTAATTTTGCACGAGAACTTTTATGCTTACTCAGTAAAAATTTGGAAAAATATGAGTTTATGTTACGATGCCCCCCGAGTGTATCAAGTTTATCAATATTTCCAATGTAAAACAAACAGCTACGAAAGATACTGATTTTTACCGTTAAAAGACTTGACAAAAATAAATTTTTATGTTAAGCACAAGTTTGTTTTGAAAACTAATTACTATAGATTATGCAGGTATTTAATGAAATTCATTTGCGCAACGTCAAAGGGGACATCTTTGGCGGATTGACGGCGGCCGTAATTGCTTTACCCATGGCATTGGCTTTTGGTATTGCGACGGGCGCTGGTGCTTCGGCTGGGATGTGGGGCGCTATTTTAGTGGGTTTATTTGCGGCGCTTTTTGGTGGCACTCCTAGTTTAATTTCTGAGCCTACAGGTCCGATGACGGTTATTGTTACAGCCGTAATGACAGAATTGATCGCTAAAAATCCAGACACAGGTTTAGCCATGGGTTTTACCGTGATTATGATGGCTGGAGTTATCCAAATTCTATTTGGGATTCTCAAGCTGGGTAAATACATCACCATGTTGCCCTATAACGTGATCTCAGGGTTTATGACAGGTATTGGTTTGATCCTTATTTTCTTACAATTAGCGCCCTTCCTCGGACAAGAAACCCCCGATGGTGGCGTATTGGGAGTAATTGGAAGTTTACCGAACTTAGTATCAAATATTAATCCTCAAGAATTGATATTGGGAGTAATCACCCTTGCCATTTTATTCCTTTACCCTCGTCAATGGAAAACCATTGTACCGCCTCAATTAACGGCTTTAGTTGTTGGTACATTAATCGCAATGTTACTGCTGAAAAACCATGATATTCGCACCATTAGCGATATTGGGCAAATTACCCCTGGTTTACCAAAGTTACAATTGCCGACTTGGAATATGGAAAACCTGCGGTTAATGTTCGTCAATGCAATTGTATTGGGAACAGTGGGCTGTATTGACTGTTTATTAACCTGCTTAGTGTGTGATAGTCTAACCCGTGAGGAGCATAAATCCAACAAAGAGTTAATTGGACAAGGTTTTGCTAATATCGTTGCCGGTTTATGTGGTGGTATTGCAGGATCGGGCGCTACTACTCCCAGTGTAGTGGCAATTCAAGCTGGTGGACGTACCCCCGTGGCTGGAATTGTTCGGGCTGGGGTATTATTGGTAATTATGTTAGGTGCAGCGCCCCTCACCAATGGCATTCCCTTAGCCGTGTTAGCAGGAATCGTTTTGAAAGTTGGTATTAGCGTCATCGATTGGAGTTTTCTTAGCAGAGTTCATAAAATTTCTTGGAAGGCCGCTGGTATTGTTTACACCGTAATTATTTTAACCGTTTTCGTCGATTTGATGATTGCTGTGGCGGTGGGGGTATTTATTGCCAATGTTTTAACCATCGATCGTTTATCGGAATTACAGTCTAACGCTGTTAAGGCTATTACCGATGATGATGATCAAATCAGTTTAAATCCCGAAGAGAAACAAATTCTTGATTTAGCGAAAAATCGCTTATTACTATTTCATCTTAGTGGACCGATGATTTTTGGGGTAGCTAAAGCCATTGCACGAGAACATAATGCCATTGATAATTATGATGTAATTTTGGTGGATTTAAGTGAAGTACCAGTTTTAGGGGTTACATCATCTCTTGCCATTGAAAACGCTATCCATGAAGCTATCGATTTAGGCCGTGATGTCATTGTGGTGGGCGCTACGGGGAAAGTTAAAAGTCGCTTAGAAAAACTCGGAATTGCTGGTTTAATTCCCGCACATCATTGGATGGGTGATCGCCTGACTGCCTTACAAGAGGGTTTAGCCCTAGTTCGAGGAAAAGAAAGTAAGGTTTATCAAGAGAAAGAAGTGGTTTTAGATAGTTAGGGTATGCGGAAAAGGTGGGTAATTATCCACTTTTTTATCTCCTGTTTCGTAAAAATTCTCATCAAAAAGCCCTTCCATGGGGAAGGGTAAAAAGATTAACTAGCAACGTATTCTTGGATAACTTCTTTGCGTTTGCGTAACTTAGTTAGCGCCTCTCGCTCAATTTGTCTCACCCTTTCACGGGAAATACTGAGCATTTCACCAATTTTAGATAGAGTTAAAGGTTTTCCATCTTCCAAACCATAACGTAACCTAATTACATCTTGTTGTTGCTGAGTCAATTCTGACATCATCTTTTTCAAGTCAAATTGTAAACAGGAATAATCGGTGAAGTCTTCGGGGGATTGCCCTTTATCTTCCAATAATTCTCCTAACTCAGTATCATTGTTATCACCCACTTTTAAATCAAGGGATAAAGGTTGGCGCGCTTTGCCCAAATACTCTCTAACCTGCTCAGGGGATAACTCTAACGCCTCTGCTAACTCAGCAATGGTTGCCGGGCGCCCTTTTTCTTCTGATAATTTTCTCTGAGTTTGACGGATTTTATTTAATTTTTCGGTAATGTGTAATGGCAAACGGATGGCTCTACTTTTTTCAGCAATGGCACGAGTTATGGCTTGACGTATCCACCAATAAGCATAGGTAGAGAAGCGATAACCTTTGGTTGGGTCGAATTTTTCTACCCCTCTTTGCATCCCAATAGTGCCTTCTTGGATTAAATCTAATAAATCGAGGTTACGTTTGAGATATTTTTTGGCAATGGAAACCACTAGACGTAAGTTGGCTTCAACCATGCGCCGTTTAGCTTTTTCTCCTTGGGTAATTTTTATATCTAAATTTTTTTCAGATATTTTTACTGCTTTCGCCCATTCGGATTTAGTTGGCTCTTTTTCTAGTTTTTTTTTCAGAGTTTCCCTTTTTTTTTCGAGATTAACTAATTCTTGAATTTGTTTGGCATAAATAATCTCTTCCTCTTGGGTTAATAGAGGAATGCGACCAATTTCTTTTAAATAGACTCGGATTGTATCAATGTTTTTGGGTAAAGGTTGCATAAGACGATAGTTATCTATACTAGATTAATTAATAATATCTAGGGAATTAAAATTATACATAATTGTGTGTAAAATGAGGTCTTTTTTTTGGTTTTTCTATTAGTAAACCTCTTTCTCTCTTTTTATGCCCTTGTCTTACTCGGATCAATTACGGCATAATAGGAAATTTGACCACTTAATCATCATATACCATAAACTAAAGTTTTGTAAAATTTTTTTTCTTCTTGTCCCCTTTTCTTGATTTAATAAAGGTTGAGACTATTTTAAGAAATGTAACACAGAATACGTTTCTTTTGGTAAAGATGACAATTGATAATGATAAATACCTCCGTAAGGGTTGAATAAGACTCAACCTCTACTACCTCAGACAAAAAACTCACTGAGAGGGATGGTATTTTTTGATCTATCATGCTAAATGTTGGTCAGTAAATTTTATAAATGCCATGAATACATCTAGCTATACTGAAGAAAATCTAACTGAGGAAAATTTCACTGTTAACGACTATCTTGGAGAGGTTATCAATCATAAGGAGGAAATAGAGACGGTAATTTCCAGTTTGGAACAAAATAATAGTGCGATGGTTTTACATGATGAAAGTGGTTATCTTTGGAAGTTTCAATATGGTAGTGTTGAGGTTTTTGTGCAGTTGGCTGGCGAAGAGGAGGAGGATTTATTAACGGTTTGGGCAACGGTTTTGTCTCTTCCTGCTAAAAATGAGCCTGAGTTGATGAAAAAATTGTTAGAATTGAATTGGAGTGGTACGTTTGAAACTTGTTTTAGTATCTTTAACAATCAAGTGGTAGTATCTGCCCAGCGCACGTTAGCCGGGCTTTCACCGTCAGAAATTTCTCGTTTAATTACTCTGGTTGCTAATTTAGCGGATGATCATGATGATGAATTACAGGCACAATACGGGCAATAATCTGCTTTTTTAGAGAATAGCTAAAATTTCAAGAACCAAAAACTTTCTGATATTTATGGGCAAAATTTAATTTTTGACACAAACTAAGGTTTTAAAATCACTAATTATTAATTGTCCATTACCTATTAGTTGTCTATTGTCTATTATCTATTGTCCATCGTGAACTCTTTTATTGAAGAAGAATTTAAAAAACAATATCAACAAGGTAAATTAGCATTTGAGCGCGGACAATATCGGCTTAGTGTAGAATGTTTGGAAAGTGCCTGTAAATTAATTCCCCAGCGCACTCCCCAAGGCGGTGAAGTGCAACTGTGGTTAGTAAATGCTTATCAAGCAAAAGGTGATACGGGGAGGGCGCTGGAACTTTGTCAATACTTATGTAGTCATCCCCACGGTGAAACCAAAAGCCAAGCTGTGCGTTTGTTATACATACTCCAAGCACCCGAATTACAGCGCCCCTCATCGTGGATGACACCAATTCCTGATTTAACAGACTCCTCCAACAAATATATCGTTAATCAGTCAGTTAGTAGCCCTCGTAAAATCAAACCAAAACCACAAATTGAATTAGTGGATTTGTCTCAAGTAAATACTAAAGACAATAGTTTTCTTTGGTTGGGTTTATTGGTGTCATTAGGGGCAATATTCTTTTTCATTCCCTAGCATAAAAACGCTCTGATTTTCAAAAAAATTAATCCATAGAAACAGCTTCCACATCTACAGTTTTATCACTGGAATTATCATTATTTGAAGGTGATGACTTTTGTTTTTTACTGCCACTCAAAATCAGTTGCGATATTTCTGATAACATTATTGACACCACTACAAAATCATCAATTTGTCCAACTATAGGAAAAATATCGGGAGATATATCAAGAGGACTTAATAAATAAGCGAAAGTACCTAAAATAATCCACAAACGATAACGAGGATTACGAATAGTGTTGCGATACCAGCCGTAAAGATTGAGGGGATTAAAGTTCATTGTGCTGAAGTTTTATAATTGACTATCTCCATTTTAATCAAATTCTCATGAAGTTTTCTGTTAATTATGTAGGGTTTTCTCTCTTTGATGGGGTAGTATTGATTTATGGTTGATGAAACATGGGAGTCATCAAGGGAATGGATAATTGACAATGATGAGGCTTTATTAGCCTACTGTAGTATATGTAATTTTTTCTTTTCACGGTATTTTTATTAAAAATTATGGGGCTCTTCTATAGTAGTTATGATAAATTAACAAAAAATAACCTTTATAACCTTTACCCCATAGCATTCGTAGCAAATTAAAAGTTAAAAGTTTATCAATTATTAGATAATAATTCTCCTTTCCCTTTTTCCTCTTCCCTTTTCCCTACCTAGACTAATAATTTATCATACTCAAAGTAATAGAGCCAAAATTATTGATGCAAATGAGCAACTGATGAAAAGTGATCATTATGTCAAAGTTTTTGATTGACAAGTATTTTGGACTATTGCCTGTTGCCTGTTGCCTGTTGCCTACCTCAACGACTCCACTCCACTAATGAATGCAACCCCTAATTATTTCTGCTCATATCCGCAAATATACGGTAATATAAAAGATATTTACATTTTTACGATAAATATAAGCATTTATTCAGCTCATAAAATTAACTAATTTTGTTTGTAATACTTTTCGACGATAATAAAAATGGCAACTTTTTCTTCAAAAATTCTAGTCGTAGATGACGACACCAGTATTGGTAATTTAGTTAGCCGTTTTTTGCAGAAAAAAAACTATGAGGTTAAATATGCCACCGATGGCAAAACTGCCATTGATATTTTTGGAGAATTTCGACCTGATTTAGTGGTTTTAGATATTAATTTACCTGATACTCTTGGTTATAATCTCTGTGTAGAAATGCAAAATCATAGTGATGTTTTTATTTTGATGTTAACCAGTCGCACTGATGCGGAGGACAAAAAAAAGGGTTTTGTGACGGGCGCTGATGATTATTTAACTAAACCTTTTGACTTGGAAGAATTAGAATTTCGAGTTCAAGCGATTTTGAAGCGTCGGCGCTTGGTGAAATCTTCTCCTGAAAATCAAGTTCATTTAGATGATTTAAGAATTAATCCTGAAACGAGGGAAGTTTTTATTAAAAATGAAAATATTATCTTAACCAGCTTAGAGTTTGATATACTCTACTTTTTGGCAACCCATCCCAATAAAGTATGGCGTCGTGAGGATTTAGTTAATAATGTGTGGGAAAATAACCCTATGGGTGATAATCGAGTGGTGGATGTCCATATTGGGCAGATTAGGCGCAAAATTGAGGAAGATTCTAACCACCCTCGCTATATTTTGACTGTTAGAGGTGTTGGTTATAAGTTCGCTTCTTGATGGTGCTTTATTTTTTTAAAGAGATAGCAAAAGACTATATCTTCGTAATTTACTCACCATGTAATGAATTATATCAAGTTCGGATAATTAGTTACAAATACATTATCTCTTCGCACTTTACCCACCGTGTAATTCATTACACGGAATCAATAGGTTTACCTTCAATAAATTGAACTAAGATTATTGATAAGTAATTAAACGGACTTAATATTACTTACTTTTTGACTCGTAGGGGTTGAATACTATTCAACCCATTATGATTGTCTTCTTTTAAGGGCGATAACGATCATTTTCGGGATTACTGCAGTTAGTCGCCGTGAGAGGATTTGCGGAATTAGCTACTACTCCCGTGCGAATCATGCCGATAGTAGAAACAACAACACATTTTGCTGTGTCATTTAAAGCTATACCATTAAAATTTTTTCTTGCTATCCAAATCGTCTGTGCATCAGATGTTGTGCCTCTAAAGCTATAAGTGATAACCCCCCCCGAAGTACTTGTAACACTAACAACATTATCATCTATATTGATAGTCTCTAAAGTGCAAGATGTGGGGTTGGACGTAGGTCTTGGATCTAGTACTCCTACTGTACCATCATCATCTGTGCTGTCTGTATTTGGATTACTATCATCATCAACGTGTAAATAGGATAAGACTTGAGTTGAGCTAATCAGAACCGTACACGAACCACTTAAACGATTAGCATTAACTTGAGCTTCAATTAAAGCGCCCTTAATTTCGTTAAAAGCCTGATTAGTAATTTCTTGACGGCGCGCGCCGACCAAACTAGGAGTACCTAAAGCTGTTGCCACTCCTATAATAATAGTTATCACTAATAATTCAATTAAATTAAAACCTTTTTCTTGAGAGAGTTTATTAAGGACAATCAAGCGCCGCATTAGGAATTACCTCCGTTGATAAAGTTGTTACATAATTAGGGTTTGTGTTGTTAATAGCAATACTTGTTGTATTAACATAACGAGGATGATTACTAGAATATAAAACTGTATGAGTTATTCCTAGAGTATTACCCGTTGGATTATATTGGCGGTAAATCCAATACTCTTTGTCATTAATTTTTGGTGAATTTGGGTCTCGATCATTCAATGTAGGTGTAGTTTGTACTCCAAAAAAACGAGGAGTCGTTGGTTGTAATAATCCATTGGTTGGATCATTTAGCAACCTGCTACCGTGATCTTTTGTCGAACATCCGGTATCTGCATATTTGCCACCGGGATCATTCACTGGGTCAGAATTTCGATATAAATTAAAAGCCTGAAAGCGGATTAACTCTAAATCTTGTTGTATCCAGTTTAGTGCCTCATTTTTATCCTGTGCTTGAACCCGTAATACTGTTGATAATACTACAGCTTGTAGTGAACCGAGAATAAATCCCGTTACCACAAGGATGGTAACTAACACCTCAATAAGAGCAAAACCTGATTTTTGATTCCTTGCGGTTAAACCACCGATATGGATTAATAACTTAGTTAAAAATAACTTATTCATAATTAATTGACTGCCTCCCGTTCCCATTTACTAATATTATCAATCAGAGGAGGGATATTTTGGGGAACTAAGCCAACATCACTCCAAGCGTTAATGGTTTGTACTGCTGCCACCTGAGAGGTATTGGAAGTACAGCCAGAAACTGTCCCGGCATCCACCCATTTTTTGACCCATAGCGCCCCTTGAAACCCATCATTAGAACCAGTACCAGCAACCCCCACCGAATAATCAGGAGCAAAAATAAACGCCATAGTTTCACCATTTCCTCTCAAACAAACATAAGGAAAATTATTAGGGGAAGTAGAAGAGTAATTAGTCCCAAAGTTTGCATCACTGGGGTTGACCGTAGCATGGGGGGTACCACTATGACCATAACCAAAAATCTTAAAATTAAAATTAGTGTAACCCGTTCTACCGTCGCTGGTAGCATTTTGAGGATTAGCTGAGTCACAAGTATATAACTTACCATTGACTGTCATATTAGAGCATTCATGAATTACCACAGAAGAGTTAGGTAAAGGCTCAATTCTTCCTCTTAGATAAAGATTAACTTTATAACCGGGTATAATGTTTAAATCTTGATTCGCACTTAGATTTATGCCATCAACCACATAATGATAAATTCCGTTAGAGTCTGGGGTATCTGTAACCACTCCGCTACTATTCACTCGGGGCAAATGAATCTCATTAGTTATTGTCCCTAAATCTGGTATTCCGGAAGGGATAGCTGGTAGTTTAGGAAAAGTAACGCTAGAAATAATAACATCGTATCCTGGTTCAATATTAAGATTAACGTTATCGCAAGTTGTCACCATTAAATCAGCTTTGAGACTACTGGGTGCCGATGCTGTATTTTGACCACTTAACCAAACTCCGGGAAAGGGAATTTGATCTGGTTGTCTTTTTACTAATGGAATAGTGACTTTTACTTGGCTACGAGAATTAGGATCAGGTACATTTGATCTTAATGTTAATTCGCCAAAACCAATAACTTGACCTACTCCAAAGCTATCATTGTTGGCGATAATTTCTGCGGTGGTAGCAGAGTCTTGACCATTTGGTTTTCTCAAGACATAATTTAAAACTTCAAATGAGCCTTTATTAGCATCACTATTATCAACATTTTGAGCAAAAATAAACTCACTATTACTAGAAGCCTCAGTAATAGCTGTTTGATTGGTGGGAAGTGCTAAAACTTGACCACAAGTGCTTTTAGTACCACTTGTATTTGCATAGCTACCTTCAGGAATAGTTGTGGCGAGGATGGGCGCGTTACTAGCATCCCATTTGGGATTGGCTGGTTTTGGTGCGAGGGCAAATTCAGGATTTTGAGCGAGAAAGTTATGGCTTCTTGTTACTCCTAATTCCGCTACTTCAACGGCTTGAACTGATGCTTCGGTGGCGGTAACGTTGGTTTTATTGCGAGTTGAACTCACAATGGCGGCGGTGGTGGCGGCGATTAGTAATAGTCCCAATGACATGGCAATAATTAAGGTATTACCAGATTCTTGGTTAGATTTTTGCCACAACCATATCAAATTTGATATTGATTGATTTTTGCTGAGTTTCGACATAATAATACTTGTTTTTTTTTCAATAAAATTAATAAATTTAAGGAAGTTTGGTCATGGGAGACAACAAAATAATGGTAATTTTACTTATATTTGGTAATTATTGTACTAAGTATCCGAGTTTTTACGGAGTGGTTAGTACGGTGTAATTAATCTGTTAAATTAGCTAATTAATATTACCCTATTAATATTATAATTAACTGCTTAATTTTTTTCGATTAATTTTATAAATTGTTATGTTTTTGCTAAAGTTCAGTATTATTACTTAGGTAGTGCTTAATTATAAAAAGATTGTATCTTCGCACTTTACCCACCGTGTAATGAATTACACGGCTAATGTCCTGATCGTTCAATAAATTGAACTAAGATTAGTTTTACAGATTTATGATTAATCAAACAGACTTAATATAATTTATTAATTAGGGTCTGCTGAATAAATCAAAACCCTTGTCAAATAAAAGTTTAAAGTCTATTCTACATAACAAAAAGTGTCATAAATTGACTTTTTTCTCTAAAAATACTCTATTTTTTCCATCCGAATCAAAAATAATTGATACAAATGAGCAATTTATGAAAAGTAACTATTAGGCTAAAGTCTTTAATTTATAAGCATTTCACCTGAAACCTGACACCTGAAGCCTGATACCTCCCCTCACCAAAATACTTTTTCAGCAACCCCTAATTAGTAGTTAAAAACTCTGGGAAAATCTTTTTTCATCAAAAAGAATCAAAACTTATTACTTTTTACTTGTTACTTATTACTTTGCCCAAACTAAAAATCTTTAATAACTCTCCTAATTAGAGACGGGCGCTGATGGTTTCATCTCCAGCGCCCCTTTGGGATAGCGAATACGCTCATGGTTTGACTGTTGCCAGACGGTGACAAATACTTCGGCAATGGCTGGTAATTCTTCATAGCGCAATCCACACTCATCCAACTGATGGTCGCGCCAGCGCGCTTTAAAAATTTTGTTAACCATGGCTATGGCTTGATCTGGACTAGCGCCCTTCAACGAACGCAGCGCCGCCTCACAGCCATCGGCTAACATAACGATACCTGTTTCCCTCGATTGAGGAATAGGACCATCGTAACGAAAATCGCTCTCTTCCACCTCAATATCCGGGTTTTCCTCTTGTTGCTTATTGGCTTGAAAATAAAAATAAGATATTAATAAAGTGCCTTGATGTTCGGGGATAAAATTTTGAATAGCTTGGGGTAAACCGCACTTTTTCGCCATCATAATTCCCTGACTAACGTGCTTTTTAATAATATCGGCACTAAGCCAAGGATCATTAATTTCATCATGTTTATTTTTGCCACCCATTTGATTTTCGATGAAGCCGAGGGGATCGTGCATTTTACCAATATCATGATATAAAGTACCGGCTCTTACTAATTCCACATTACAGTTAATTTTTTGAGCGGCGGCTTCTGCTAAGGATGCCACAAACATAGTATGTTGAAAAGTGCCGGGAGCTTCCGTGGCTAAACGCTTTAATAAAGGTCGATTGGGGTTGGATAATTCCGCTAATCGAATAGGAGTAATTAAATCAAAAAAGCGCTCTAAATAAGGGGAAATACCCAAAGCCAAAACACCATAACTTAAACCTACAGTACCATGCCAAAGAGCAGGGGGAATAATGGCATACCAAAAAGTTCCCACCGTGACGCTAGAGGCTACTGTTGCTACAAAATAAACTACTCCTTGGGTTAAGCCCACTCCGCCCCCTAAAAAAGCTAACTCCTCCCTTGAACGCAAACGCCCAGCCACAAGAGAAGCGAGAAGGGAAGAAGCGTAGGAGGAGAGCAGATATTGCCACCCCATAGCGCCCGTCTGAAAGAGGGTTAATCCAGCCGTTAAACTAACATGGGTAACGGCTGCCACTGGACCATAAAAGGTACTCATCAAGAAACCCACTGCCGGTAGAGAGTTGTAACCCACATCAAATAAACTGATAATGGGTACGGAAATGGAGAGTAACCACCATAAAAATTGATCTCGTCGTCTCAAGCGCCCTTGGCGAGGATGTCTTACCACGATTTGAAACACCATCAGCGCCCCTGCGGTTAATACTCCAGAGGTAAAAACTCCTCCCCAATTGATACTACGACGACTTAAACCAAAGTTATCTAACAATACAAAATCAGCTTGGCTAATTTCTTCTCCTATATCGACAATGGTTTGATTTTTTTCAATGGCAATGATGACTGGATCAATTTCTTGGGCTGCCCTTTCCGCCCTTTCTTTGGTTTGTGCTTCGTCTATGACTAAATTAGTGCGTAAATTACCATACACTAACTGAATTAAAATGGGGCGAAGGGCGCTGGGGGTATCATTAAAATGTAGTTCAACTGTTCTTTTTCTTAAGTTATCCGGTAAGCCAAAGGGCAATCCCTGAGTTAAAATTTTCTGGGTAACATCTTTTACCTGACTCTTTACTTCTAACCATTGACTGTCATCAATATCCAATAAGATTGCTTTATCGGTAGCATTGGCAAGATCAAAATCTGGCAATTTAGCTAAAGCAGTTTGATAATTACTTCTTTGGGTGGCGATGCGGTTAATTAAATCTTCAAATTGAGCGTCACTCACTCGATTTTGATAGTTAATTAATTGATTAACGGCAAGGGCAAAGGTATCGCCACCATCTTTAATTAAGGTCAAAGTGTCACGATTATCAATAATTTTTTGCCATTCAGCGCCCTTCGCCTTCATCAGATATTGTTGCACTGGGGTGGATAAAACTCCCTTATCGATGGTGGGATTTCCTTTTAAAATCAATCTTCCTTGTTCTACTTGACTTAAAAAATCAGCGATTTTTTCTTCAATATTAGCGGTGACGGTATCATCTCTTTTTAAGCTGGGTAATAAACCACTGCGAGTGTTGCGTCTTAACTCCTCTGTGGTTTTTTGGTCAATGAAACTACCATCTTGAGGGGCGATAATTTTGGTGGGGGAAATAGTGCCAACTGCCAATTCTGGTTGATTGTAAAAACGATAACTAACTACTCCCGTAATGGTAGTTAGGGATAATGCCAACATGACGGGCGGATGTATTTTACACATGAACCGAAACCAACTAGGCTGAGGGGAAGGGCGCTTGGCTACGGTGACGGGCGCTTTTTGTGGCGCATCTGAAACGGAATTACGGCTATAAATACGTTGCCACTTTTTCAGAGTCTGACTTATTGATTGTAAAGTTTTCATAATAGACTTGTTGTGAAATAGAAGATAATGAATAAAAAAGTGGGGTAACACCGACTATTCAGGGCAACCATAGAAGTAAATAAAAGGCATCTAAACCCATTTTGAGCAGTTTATCAATAATCTCTACACAAAGCCAAAACAAGTCGAGTCAGAAACACTGTAGAAAGGAAAAATCTCATCTCAAAGCACATAGACACACACCTATTACTTTATATTCTATCTTACAATAAGGGTTGATGAAAAAGTGGAGTCCTGAAGGTAATTGACAATTGACCATGAATAACTGACGGCGTTGCTGATTTGAAATATGTTTTTGCTTGGGGTAGGGAATAGGGAGTAGTAATAATATTTTGAGTGTTATATATTTGCTGTAATTCATTAATGTTTCATACCACAATTCAGTAACGCTATTTTTTGATACTGTTACTATGTCTTAGCAGTTATAGAGTAATGGAGTTGTTGCAAAATAACAAAGTATGGTTTTAATTTTATCTTGAAATGTGAGTGAAAGACCCCCGTTGAATTTCTCAACAAAAAAA
>JACYMF010000035.1 GCA_015272165.1 Cyanobacterium sp. T60_A2020_053 | reverse complement strand
ACCTGCTACCTGAAACCTCCCTTAACGTAACATTTGAATCAGTGCGTAACGTCAGCTATATAAGAACAATTGATAATTGATAATGGACAATTGACAATTATGAGGTTTTACTATTCTTGTGTAGTATATCTTAACCCTACTGATGTGATTTATGCTCGTCAAACAATCTACATCAAATATATTTTGACTCATGCTGAATATGATAAAGGAGGCTGGAAAAATGACCTTTACTCTTCGTCCTGATAAATACAGTAGTTTATTAGTACAATATCAACCAAAACGAATCACTAATGATATTGAAAATGACAGCGCCCTCGCTCAATTGTTTAATGTTGACGTATCGCTGTTTATTGATTGAATTTATTGTAGTTGCTGGGAATGAGGGTAAAGCCGGAAATATTAAAACCCTATTTCCTTAACAAAAGTTAACATAGAGATAAAACTATCAAAAAAAGTAATGACTACAGTTATTAACCAAATTAATCCCGTTGGTGGCGCGCGCCCCGATCATTTTGATTATCGAGAAGCATGGTATCCCGTGTTTTATGTCGATGATTTAAACAAAAAAAGACCCAATGGCTTTACTTTACTAGGTGAAGATATTGTAATCTGGTGGGAGGAATCCTCGCAACGATGGCGCGTTTTTGCTGATAGTTGCCCTCATCGGAGGGCGCCCTTCACCGAAGGCAGAATTAATGAAGAAGGTTTGTTAGAATGTCCTTATCACGGTTGGAGCTTCTCAGGGGAAGGACATTGCGAGGTAATACCCCAACAAAAAGAGGGTATGGAAGCCGAGAAATCGCCCCGTGCCTGTGCCAAAGTTTATGCTTGTGCGATTCGTCAAAATTTACTGTTTGTCTATGGTGGTGAAGCAAAAAATGCCCATACAGATAATATTCCCCTTGTTGACCCTATCGCCGAAAATCCCGATAAATGGTTGATTTTAACTACTTTCCGAGATATTCCCTATTCCGCTTTAACGTTGCTAGAAAATGTCCTTGATTCCAGTCATATTCCCTACACCCATCATAATTCTGTGGGTAAACGAGAAAATGTTTCCCCTGTGGATTTAGAAATTATCAGTAGTGATAGGCAAGGTTTTAAGGGAGTGTGGGCAGAAGGTCCAAGAAAAGGTAAATTAGGCACTCAATACACTACTTTTATTGCTCCGAATTTAATGTGGCATGATTTAACCTCTAAGCAATTCGGGCGCACCATGACGGTAGTTTATGCTACTCCTATGAATAAAGGAAAATGTCGTTTATTTGCCTTTTTTCCCTTTCAATTTTCTTCTAAAATACCACAGTTTTTTATTAAATTAACTCCTCGTTGGTATTCCCATCTTAATCAAAATGCTATCCTTGAGGATGACCAAATTTTCTTACATCATCAAGAGCGTTATTTAGATAAATTAGGCGGTAGCGAAAAGTATGCTCAAGCCTGTTATTTACCCACAAAAGCTGATTTATTTGTCAGTGAATTTAGAAAGTGGGTTAATAAGTTTGCAGGGGAATTATTTCCCGATCAATCTTTTCCTCCAACCCCAACCCATGAGGTATTATTAGAACGTTATCATTCCCATACGGTGGAGTGCGCTGATTGTCGGAGTGCTCTAGAAAACATTAAAAAAATTCGTTTAGCTATATTAATTATTAACTTAATTATTTGGTCTTTAATGCCGTTAATTGTGCTTCATGGTAATCTTTTACCTAGGGCAGTTATCATGACTACAACTATTATTAATTTGAGTAGTATTGGAGCTTATTTTTGGTTAGGAAATCTGATCAAAAAATTCTATTACGGGCAAACTATCGCGCCTCGAAATTTATCATAATAATTCTGTTTAAATGCCCTCACCCCAACCCCTCTCCCACAGGAGAGGGGCGCTACCTAGAAATTATTTCCTCAAGTTTAGCAATAGTTACTTCTAATTGATCGTTTGTTACTTGATAATCAAATTCATCAACGGCGTTAATTTCTTCTTTTGCTTTCGCTAATCTTTTGATAATTGCTTCTTCTTTATCGTTACCTCTACCTCGTAATCTTCGCTCTAATTCTGTTAAAGATGGCGGTAAAATAAAAATGGACAATGCTTCAGAAAAATTATTTTTAACCTGCCCAGCGCCCTCCACCTCAATTTCTAAAATAACATTTTTTCCCTGTGCAATTTGTTCCATAACTGGTTGTTTGGGAGTACCATAAAAATTTCCTGCATACTCTGCCCACTCCAGAAAATCAGAGTTATCAATCATATTTTGAAACTCATTAACAGATAAAAAATAATATTCTCTACCATGTTTTTCTCCCTCTCGTGGTTGCCTTGTGGTGGCAGAAGTGGAAACAAAAAAATTATTATTTCTAGTGGTTAATTGTTGCACTAATGTGCCTTTACCTACGCCACTAGGTCCAGTAATAATGATTAATTTACCTGTTTTTTTCATAATTAAATTGATGATTATTAAAAGTAAAAATTATTAGTTAATTTGCCCTCACCCCCAACCCCTCTCCCACAGGAGAGGGGAGTAATATTTTCTAATAATTGAGAATGAAGAATTAAGAAAACAATTAATTTTTTATTCGTCTCATTATCAATTGTCCATTACCCTCATGACTCCACTTTTTCAGCAACCCCTAATTAGTAGATGGTGGTGAAGGGGAAGTTTCAACTGGAGGTAAAGTGGGAGTGGGTGGTAAATTGGGAATACTAGGTAAATTTTGAGTGGGTGGTAAGTAAGGATTAATGCCAGAATTGGGAGGCGTATTTTCAGGAAGTTGAGTGGGATTATCTGCTAGGGTTGCCAGCGCCACTCGACTACCGCCAACTTCTTTTAACATATCCAAAATTTCTACCACCTGACTATAGCGCACTTCCTCGGAAGCATAAAGCACCATTAAACCACTAGGATTAAGACTGTTATAAGTGCGGAGGGCGCTGTAAAGTTGAATTTGACTAACGGGCTGTTTTTCGAGATAAAGTTGCCCTTGTTGATCTAAACTAACCATCAACATATCACGCATTTGCGCTTCACCGGTACTAGCTTTTGGTAAATTTAGACTGATTGCCTGTTGACGAGAAAAACCCACCGCCGCCAAGATGAAAAACGTCAAAATACAAAAAATAACATCAATCATCGGCACAATTTCGATTCTTACCTCTTGCTGAGAGTTAATGTCATGCCATAATTTTAAAGGGCGTGGGGTATATTTACGAGAATTTGCATTAATTGACGACTTTTTTTCTTGAACAGAATTTTTGGATAAATTATTCATAATATATGTAGGTGGTGCTGAAAAAGTGCAGTGGTGATGGCAAATTGACAATGGATAATTGACAATTATGAGGTTTTATTTTCTCTCAAAATCATCACTTTTAAACAGGTGATTATTTCTATTGGTGAAAAATTTATGTCTTGGACAAACTAAATTTTAATTTTAGACTCCATTTCACTCAAAGAAGGTTCAAAATCTTGCCCTAGCCATTTTTGACGATAAATTAACTCCAAATCACTTCCTGCTTTACGAAAAATTCTTACTTGGTTATACCAAAAAGCCTGAAATAAACGGTAAAAAACCACCGCCACAATAGCCACAATTAAACCCACTGCGGTAGAAATTAGCGATTCACCGATACCCAATGTTACTCCAGTGGTGGAAGCTGTACCTAAGTCACTGAGGGAGATTGAGCCGAGAGAGCGAATTAAACCTAATACAGTGCCAAGCAATCCTAATAAAGGAGAAAGGGCGATAACTCCTTCTAGGATTTTGTCTCCCTTTTTCATTAAGGATAATTCATCATCAGCGCCCGTCTCCAATGCCAAATGAAACACTTCAGGATCGGGATTATCTAATTGTAAAGGCGCATTGAGAAATTTACCGAGGGGATGTTGACGATAACGGGAAGCGATTTCCCCAGCTTTACCCCAATTCGTGGTGGCGGCATCCATCACACTATTTAAAATTTGTTCTTCTTTAATTAATACCCTAGACCAAAACCAGAGACGTTCAATAATTGTACCTAAAGCGAGAATAGAAAGGAATAGTAAGGGCCAAATCGAAAAACCACCCTTGTCAATTAATTCTGTTAATGTCACCGTTTTATCACCCCTTGGGAAAGTATTATAATTCTCTCACTTATTATCAATGATTTAATTTAGATTATCAATCTATAGGCAAATTTTCTCTAATCCATTTTTCACCTTCTGTCATGGCGGAGGGCGCTGTAGTAAATTTGTCTTTAAGATAGATTGAGTTTTTTTTGTTTCAAAGATGTATGCTGTGCGATTGCCTCGAAATCTCGATCATTGTGATACAACGTAAAATTATTTTCTAAAGCCATAACAGCGATGGCACAATCAATATTACTGCGAATAGTAATTCCTTTACGGCGAAGTTCAAAATATAGACGGGCAGAGTTATCCCAAATAGAAGTATAGTCGGGTTCAAGATAATTTTGCACAGCCAATTGACACTCCCACCACTAAACCCTACGGGTTATAGTGGGGGATTCTTGGTTCACCGACTCGCCGTTAGACGACAGCCCATAGGCAATCGCCCAAGAGGGCAAATCTCCCCAAGCGTATGTTCCCGTATGCCCTACGGT
>JACYMF010000034.1 GCA_015272165.1 Cyanobacterium sp. T60_A2020_053 | reverse complement strand
CGATTTTTTTGTTGGTTCGTTTACATCCCCCGTTGATTTCAGTGGGTATTTTTTTGTTGAGAAATTCAACGGGGGTCTTTCACTCACATTTCAAGATAATAACTCATTTTTGTCCATTCAATCTCATCTTTACATCCCTGTAAAAGTTCCATCTTGCTAAAAATGGGAATGTAATAACTTCTACCGTTAAGAATTGTTTTGAGTTTTGTTGATTTTACTTTAGATTTATCTCGAAGTATCTCAATCCAAATCGATGTATCAATCAATAACATAGCGATTTGTTCTCACCATATTAGTATTAAAACCATCGATAAATTCAATCTCTCCGGCTAATTCAAAAAAATCTTTGTGAGAGTTTTTTTTGACTAATTCAGCTAAAGCAAAATTAACTAACTCTTTTTTTGTTCTCAATCCAGTCATCGCAAAACCTTGTTGAAGTAATTGTTCATCTAAATCAATGTTAGTTTTCATAATATTAATTAATATAGATAAACATAATATATATCTTTTTCCACTGCAAAAGAGAAGTTAACCGAAAATTTAAGTATCCATAGGTAAATTTTCCCTAATCCATTTTTCACCTTCTGTCATGGCGGAGGGCGCTGTAGTAAAATTTTCTTTTTCTTGCACTATATCTCCTTCAGAAGTAACTATGCGAAATTGCCACTGGTGAGAATGGTTATAACCGACAATTAACAAATTTTTGCCCACATGGTTAACGCAATGAATCTTCTCGTACATTTTCCCTATCACCCTAAAAGTGTTAATATTTTGTAACAAACCATAACTATTAAAACACTAAAAAATATTTTTTATGTACACATTACCTCAACCGCCGTTAGTTTTATTGGGTATCGGCTTTTTTATTGGTGTGACTTGCGGTTTAGCTTTTGAAGCCGCGCTCAAAATGAAGGTTAACTATTGGAGTAAACAGGGGCAAAAGGGAGTTAAAAGCGATTTATCGGAAATTTCTCTTTTAAAATTGCCTTTCGTGGGAATTTGCTTTGGCATTTGCGTTTTTTTAGCTTCAGGATTAGAAATTTTTACTTATAATCGTCTTCTTTCCTATGGTGTAGCTTTTCCTCTTAGCTTACTCACCGGTGTTTTAATTTGGGTACAGTTGAAAAAGTTAATTGTCTTATTATTAAAAGGTGGTTCTCAAGCTCTCGATTTAGATGCTTATTACTAAATGATATGGTGGTTGGGGAGTTAAAAGGGTTTTTGCATTCTCAAATTTTTAGTTGAGACAACGTAATAAGTAATATCAAGCTCGGATGATTAGTTATTAAAAGATTGTATCTTCGCAATTTGCCCACCGTGTAATGAATTACACGGCTAATAGTATCTCGTTCAATAAATTGAACTAAGATCATTTTTAATTGATTTATAAGTGATCGCGCAGCGGCAGCCTTCGGCTGATCAAATGAACTTGATATAAAAAGTAATAAGTTTTTATTCTTTTTGATGAAAAAGGATTCTTTTAGAGATTTTTAACTACTAAGATACTAATGAGTATAACCCTATTATCATGAATAAAAAAAGCAATGTTTATCAGCCATTGTTGCTGAGAATACTCCATAATCTGCAAGGGATTAGTGTAATTCTGGCAATGATTAGCGCCTTTTGGACTTATAACACTTATGACGGGCGCTGGGGAAAAGTAAATTGGCTACCTGATTGGGAAAGGATCGAAGGTATTCATGGTACATTTGGTTTATGGGTCTTATTGCTTTTTCCCATCTTTATTATTTATGTTTTTCATCGTGGTTATGTTAAATTAGTTCAGCCAGATAGTTGGCAAATATTACAACAACAACTGATAACAAATACAACTAATCTAAAAAGTTTTGTAAGTATAGAATGGCAAAATATTTCTTATCAGGGAAAGTTTTTAGAAGTACTTTTAATATTAATAATTATTAGTAGTTGGTTAATTTCTTTTACCAAATAGAGAGGGAAGAATGTTATTAGTATAGTAATTTATACTTATTGGGTGTAAAATGTATGATTTATCACGACTAAAAAAGGTTAACTCAGATAACGTATATAAATAGAAGTAAATTAGTTTAACAATAAATTACTATGAATAGTACCACCAACCAAGTTCCCCATGTGGTGATAGTCGGGGGCGGTTTTGCCGGATTGTATACCGCTAAGGAGTTGGGCAAAGCGCCCGTCAAAATTACCTTAGTGGATAAAAGAAATTTTCATTTATTCCAACCCCTTTTATATCAAGTGGCCACAGGAATTTTATCCCCGTCAGAAATTTGCTCCCCGTTACGTTTAGTGGTGGGTAGGAATAAAAATACCCGTGTGGTATTAGATGAGGTGGTTAATTTAGACCCTGAAAATAAGCAAGTAGTCATGCGCGAAGGGGTTTTGAGTTATGATAAGTTAATTATTGGCACGGGAGTTAGTCATCATTATTTCGGGAATGATCATTGGGAAAATGAAGCTCCGGGTTTAAAAAGTATTGAAAATGCTTTAGATATTCGCCGTAAAATTTTTCTTGCTTTTGAAGAAGCTGAGAAAGTCTCTTCTCCTCAAGAAAAGCAAGAGTGGTTAACTTTTGCGATTGTGGGCGGTGGCCCTACGGGAGTTGAGTTGGCGGGCGCTATTGCAGAACTTGCCCATAAAATTATTAAAGATGATTTTCAAGACATTGACACCACTAAGACAAAAATCTTGTTAATTGAGGGTTTAGATCGAGTTTTACCGCCCTATGCGCCCGATTTATCCCAAAAAGCCCAAAAATCATTGGAGGAGTTGGGAGTAACGGTGTTAACTAAGCGTATGGTGACGAATATTGAGAATAATATTTTAACGATTCGTCATGGGGAAGAAGTGGAAGAAATTAAAGCGCGCACCATCTTATGGGCAGCCGGGGTGAAGGCTTCTAGTTTATCCAAGGTGATTGCTGAGAAGACGGGCGCTGAAACGGATCGAGCTGGTAGAATTATGGTTGAGCCTAATTTAAGTTTGACGAATTATCCTGATATTTATGTGGTGGGGGATTTAGCGCACTTCGCCCATCAAGAAGGCAAACCTTTACCCGGTATAGCGCCCGTCGCCATGGCACAAGGGCAATATATGGCAACATCTATCAAAAATGAAGTAAAAGGTAAACCGGTTAAGCCTTTCCGCTATGTGGATAAGGGTAGTTTAGCGGTGATTGGGGATAATCATGCGGTGGTTGATCTTGGTTTTATTAAATTATCTGGTACTTTAGCTTGGTTGGTGTGGGTGTTTGCACACATTTACTACCTAATTGAGTTTGATAATAAATTAACTGTTATGTTGCAATGGGGCTGGAATTATCTGACTAGGGGGAGGGGCGCCCGTCTCATCACCGGCGAAATTACAGAAAATGATTTGATGAATAAGTCTTTTAGTAATCCTCATTATCCCATTGGTAAGAAGTTAAACAAATAGCCAAAAAGTCAATAGAAAAGGAAAAAAGTTAATAAATAGCCAAAAGCCTTGTCAATGTTACTATCTCAGAGTATTTACTTTCTCTAACGTCTGATGACAAAAAAACCGAGACCATGCACACAGAAAACATCATCCTTTGATGGATAATTATGCGATAACTTCTCATTTGTCTGAACTTAAACAAAGATAGTAAAATCATTTTATCGTCACCTATGATAAAGGAAAAGCAAAAGACCCAGTCAAATATTTTGCTGCGGAAGAAAATAGAGATTTAGGTGTTATCAAAAGGAGAAGAAAACCAAGAATGAAACTGATTATTGCTCTATTTCCCACATCTCCCAAAAATCGAGACTTTTTTTTTATGAAAACCCTTTGACACCTTGCTTTCCATCTTAACTTCTAAGCAATGGGTTGAAGGTGCTTTTTTTGTTGAGTTTCGTTACCTCAACCCAACTGATGACGTTTATTAAAGTGGGGGAGTAAGAAAAGCGCCCTCTGCCGTAGATTAAGGAAGCCAGTTTTCATCTAAAATTTGTTCTAAATCAGCAATAGGGTTTTCTGGGAAAGTGTTGAGGGGAAGTTGAGATTTATCACTAACAATATTGCGACTATTTTGGTAGCATTCGCTAAATATATCTCTAATGTAAGGCTTTAAGCTAGGACTATCTTGTAATACACGTTTAATTTGAAGACGAAAATTACGAATTTTCCCTTTCCAATGACTTTTATTTCTCTCTTTTTCTGTTTCCCAATAGCCTAATTTTAAGAGATGTTCGATCAATCTTATTAATAAACTTTCTAGTTTTCTTTTGTCACTTCGGCTCAAACTTAATACCTCCTCAATTAAATTTTCCCAATCAACGGAGTTGAAATCACGAATTTCTAGTTTATTAACAGTTTCTAATATCCAGAGATTATAGTCAGTATCGTATAAATTAGCTTGGTTTTTGATTAATTCGGCTACCATGATGATTCCCTCTGATCATTTCATTACTTTATTATAGTTTTTTAGTCGGTGAAGGGCGCTGGATTGTGGTGAAGTGAGCGCCCTCCACCGCCAGAGTTTTTGTATTCTCAAAAATGTCAATTTCTTAAACTAGCTAAGGGTATTAAGTACAGAAATTTTTAACTAAAATATCCCTCTTTTATATTTGTAAATAAATTAATTTCAGTGACCTATTTTTTCAATGAATTTTTCATAAGAGCCAATTTTAGCAAAATTTATTTCATATTCTAAATCATTTATTTTGTCAATTCTTACAGAGTCAATCCCAACAGTTTGTAATTTATCATAAGTTAATAATTCTCCTTCTTTAAGTTTTAGCACTTTTCTTAAAATCCATTGTCCTAATTCCTTATTAGAATAAGACATTAAGGCTTTATTATTATCCTGACAAACTTTTGATCTCATAATTTCTCCTGACGGTAATTTTAAATTAAAATGAGTATCTCTATCAGGAAAAAAGTCAGGTGATAATTGATGAATTTTGCTAGGAATAGGAATATAAACTTCATTTATGTCTCTTTATCTTCCTCCTGCATTCCATTCATTTAATCCACTTTTTGGAAAGATGGTTTTTTTTACCATATTAGTGTATAAAAGTAAATAAACTATCTTTTGTATTTTATTTTTACTATAAATTAATAGTTAATTTTGAGTTAGCAAATCTGTAAAATATTCAAAAGGATAATCTAATATTTCTATATCAATTTTAAATAAAATTAATTCAGTTACAAATCTTTTTTTTAACAAACCTTTTGATAATAAAAATGAATAAGGTTTCTGAATCTATAAACATTGCTATCTAAGATAATGTTAATTTTATTATACCTCTTATTTTAAGCCGCTTTCAGCGAAATTGGTGATTTAAGATGATACTCAATTTGTGTTTTTGGTGTTATTTCGATTTTTTTAAACTCTAAAGTATTAATAGGATTTTTAACTAGATGTATTTTAGGTATGTCATTAAGATTAAAAACGGCACTTAAAATATATTGATTTTGATATTCTTTAGCTTTTTCAAATTCATTTTCTGTCAGTCGAACTTTTCCTTTACTTTCTCTAACTCCTTTGACTTCTACCAAAAAAAAATCATCTTTGAAAGTAACTTGAAAGTCATATCCATCGCCATAGAGTCTTGCATCTTCTATTTCTCCTCCCATAAATAAATCACAACTATTAAAATTATTAAGAAAAAATAATTCTGCTTCTAAACCAGTTGTTTGTAACTTTTTAAATTTAGATTTTATGATAGGATTTGATTTAATTACTAAATTGTCTATATGAAAGTTATCTTGTAAATAAATTTTGACAATATTTGCATAAGTTTTAACGTCTGCATCTCCGAAAAGAGAATCTATATGAATTTTTCTATGAATATAAGTATTTCCACGCTGGTATCCGACACGTCCATTTTCGGGAAAAAATGGATCTAGCAAATCTCTTCTATTTTTGATAGCATCAACAGTTTCACAAATACCTAAATTAACACAATATTGATAAAAAGACTTTTTTGTTGTAAATCCAAATTCTTTAACAAAATCATTATTGAATTTAGATAAACCATAGCCAATTAAATTTAATATTTCATAGTTTTCATGTTTATTATTTTTTTTATTCATGACTTTTATACTTAATATTTGTCAGTAAAAATTATTTGATTTTTTGTTTAAGTAATTAATGAAACCTTTTATTTTTTTTACTCTTTTATTTTCTAAGACCGACTATAATAATATAAATGATGTTAATTTAACAACCGATTTATATATTTAATTATAATGTCCATCGCAACTGATACACTAATTACACCAGAAATATTCAAACCAGCCCGTTATTTAGGCAACGAATTAGGAGCAAAACATAAAGACTTCGACAGCGCCCGTGTCCGATGGGTGTTAACCTATCCTGAAGTTTATGAAGTAGGAGCGTCCAATTTAGGGCATATCATCCTCTACAATATCATCAACGAGCAACCACGGCAAATGTGCGACCGTGCCTACCTTCCAGCGCCCGACCTCGCTACCAAAATGAGAGCGACTGCGACTCCATTATTTGCCCTTGAAACGAAAAGAGACGTTAAAGAATACGACATATTAGGCTTTAGTTTAAGCTACGAATTAGGCGCGACTAATATCCTTGAGATGTTGGATTTAGCGCACATCCCCCTCACATGGCAGGAAAGAAAAGACAGCGATTATCCCCTAATTTTTGCAGGAGGGCAAACCGCCACCTCAAATCCTGAACCTTATGCCGACTTTTTCGACTTCGTGGCATTGGGTGACGGTGAAGAATTATTACCCGAAATTGGCTTAATAGTTCAAGAAGGCAAACGAGATGGCTTAACTAGGACAGAATTACTATTAGATTTAGCTCAAGTGCCGGGGGTATATGTACCACAATTTTACGAGATGCAAGAGGATGGCAGTGTTAAAAGGATTCGGGATGATGTGCCAGAAAGAATTTTAAGACGAGTTGCCACCCCAATCCCAGCTTATTCTATTGGTTTAGTGCCTTATGTGCAAACAGTGCATGATCGCCTCACAGTGGAAATTAGAAGGGGTTGCACTAGAGGATGTCGTTTTTGTCAACCGGGTATGTTAACTCGCCCAGCGCGCGACGTCGAACCAGAAGAAGTGGTAGATAGCATCGTAGAGGGCATGAAACAGACAGGATTTAACGAATTTAGCCTATTATCTCTCAGTTGCTCCGATTATCTCTCTTTACCTGCCGTGGGCATCGAAATTAAAAACCGTTTGCAGGGGGAAAATATTTCCCTTTCTCTGCCTTCCCAACGGGTGGATCGTTTTGATGAAAATATCGCTAATATTATCGGTGGTACACGCAAAACAGGCTTGACATTTGCCCCCGAAGCTGGTACGCAACGCATGAGGGATATTATCAATAAAGGTTTAACCAATGAGGAGTTATTGCGCGGTATTCAAACGGCGGTAAGGGAAGGCTGGAATCAAGTAAAACTTTATTTTATGATTGGTTTGCCGGGGGAAACCGATGAGGATGTGCTAGGCATTGTGGAAACCGTGCGCTGGTTGCGCCGTGAATGTCGTCAACTCAGCAGTAAGCGCCTGAATTTTAATATTACTATCTCGAATTTTACGCCAAAACCCCATACTCCTTTTCAGTGGCATTCGGTTTCTACTTCGGAATTTTTACGCAAACAACGTTATCTCAAGGATGCTTTTTATGATTTACGGGGGGTGAAAGTTAATTATACCGATGTGCGCATTTCTGCCATTGAGGATTTTGTGGGGCGCGGTGATAGACGACTCGCATCAGTGGTGCGTCTGGCTTGGGAGAAGGGCGCTGGGATGGATTCTTGGTGGGAAAGCATCGATAAGGCTTACAAGGCTTGGGAAACTGCCATCGATGAATCGGGTTTGACTTGGAAATATCGTCAGGTAGAAAATGGCGAATGGAATATTTTTGAATCTCTCTCCTTTTCTTCCTCTTCCTCCCCTGCTTCCCCTTCCTCCTCTGCTTCCCCTTCTCTCCCAGAGGAAGATAAAATTTACAAGATGCCTTTACCGTGGGATCATTTGGATACAGGTATTGATAAGCAATGGTTAGAGGATGATTTGCGGAGGGCGCTACAAGAAGCCACTGTGCCTGATTGTGCCTTCGATGGTTGTAGTAGTTGCGGTGTGTGTAGTCCTGATTTTGGTCATAATATTGTGGTTACACCTCCGCCGATTCCTGATTATGTGGGAGATTTTCAGCCTAATCAAGGTAAGGCGCAAAAAGTTCGGGTTTGGTTTGGCAAACATGGCGATATGGCTTTAATTAGTCATCTTGATTTAGTACGTTTGTTTGATCGGGCGGTGAGGCGCGCTGGTATTCCTATTTCTTATACGGGGGGTTTTCATCCTGGCCCGAAAATTTCCATTGCTCTTGCCTTATCATTAGGTATGACCAGTAATGGGGAAGTCGTGGATTTTGATAATCATACCCGTATGGATATTGAAGAATTTTCCACTAAATTAAAAGCTCAATTACCTACTGATTTACCTATTTTTAAAGTAGAAGAATTACCTGTAAAGTCTCCTAAACCGACTCAAATCCTCGATTTAGCAGAATATATTATTACGGTTTCTGCTGATCATAATATCAGTAAAGAATCTTGGCAAAATTGGCTTGATGAGATTATTAATTCTCAAGAAATACTGATGCAAAAAACTGCAAAAAATGGTAAGCAAAAAATGGTTAATGTACGAGCTAATCTTAAATCTATTAACTTAGTTGATCCAGATTTTAGCAAATCAGAAAAAATCAATATTGCTTACTGTGGTAGTGCTAAAAATGATGGCTCTTTGCTCACACCTGAACAAGTATGTTATATGTTAGAGCAAGTTAGTAATGAGCAATTAATATTAGTAAAAGCTCACCGAGAAATGATTATTTTAGCTGATCACATTACTCAATAAAATTCTCAGATAAAATTTAATAAAACGGGCATTTTGCCCGAATTAAATTGTCTATAATTAAGTTTTAAAAAAGAATTAAAATATCGTCAATAGTAAAGTATCATAAATTTTGAATTGGAAAGTCTTTTATCTACTCATTCAAACTTATTTTTAATACTGTTTTCAACATTATTAAATTAAGTACCTACATTATCAATTTTGTTTTCTAATTTATCCATCTTATATCAAGTTCGGATAATCACTTATAAAACAAAGTCTGTCTTTTGAGTTTTCAGCAGATACTTAATTGTAACTGTTTAAGCCAACCTGATATTAGGCTCTTAAGAAGTGAAAAAATCAGCAATGTTAACTTCAATAATTTGATTCATAATTTATCTCTACTTTTTTTCACCTTAATCAAATTATTTTAGTATTCAGTATGAGGTGAATAGCGCCCTTCACCCTTCCAATTATTGTTCATTTAAACATATAACGAAATGGTAAAATAGTTACATAATGAAATTACTAGAGATAAAGAAAGTAAAAATATGTTATTTCGTCAATTATTCGACCAAGACACATGGACATATACTTATTTAATTGCTGATACCGACAGCAAAGAAGCGATATTAGTCGATCCTGTCATGGAAAAAGTAGAAAGAGATTTACAATTAATTAATGAACTTGGTTTAACTTTAAAATATTGTTTAGAAACCCATGTCCATGCCGATCACATCACTGGCACTGGTAAACTAAGGGAGTTAACGGGATGTTTAGGTTTAGTGCCGGAAAAAGCTCAAGTTAATTGTGCCGATAGCCACCTCATGGATAATGAGATAGTGACAGTCGGTAATGTAGAGGTGAGGGCGCTGGCTTCTCCGGGGCATACTGACTGTCATTTCGCCTATTTAGTTAATAATACTCATCTTTTAAGCGGAGATGCACTTTTTATCAGGGGTTGTGGGCGCACTGATTTTCAAAGTGGTGATGCTGGGATGCTTTACGACAGCATCAACGAGCGCTTTTTTACTTTGCCTGATACTACTTTAGTATATCCGGGTCATGATTATCGAGGTCATAGCGTTTCTACCATCGCTGAGGAAAAAAATTATAACCCTCGTCTGAAAGGAAAAAGCCGTGAGGAGTTTATCGAGTTAATGAATAATCTTGATTTACCTAATCCTACCAAAATTATGGAAGCTGTACCTGCGAATCAATTATGCGGAAAAACTCCTAGTTTAGTGTAATATTTTTTGCTCTTTCCTCATTTAACAACTTAATAGTTTTTTCTGCTCTTTATTCCCTGTATTAATTATGATTATTACGACCAATTTTCAACAACAATTTAATTACATTAATCCTCAAGAATTACAACAAAAATTAGCTAATAATTCAGTATTATTGATTGATGTAAGGGAAAAAAATGAACGTTCGTTGCGACAGTCCCCAATCTCAGCAAAGCGGATTGGGGAAGGATAGCGACACCCTTATTTATTTCCCCCCTTCTTGATTT
>JACYMF010000033.1 GCA_015272165.1 Cyanobacterium sp. T60_A2020_053 | reverse complement strand
CGCCCCTTTATAAGCCCCGTCTCCCGTTGATTTGAAGTGTCTTTTTTTTGTTGTCAAATTCAACGGGAGTCCTCTTTTGACATTTTTAAGATAGGACATAAGGCGATGGTTTCACCGTAGTTATTGCAAAATTCGATTTCAAAAAATCCGTCTTGATAATCTTCAATGATTGCGCCTTGCTCACCTTTTTTGAGATTTCTTTCTGGTATATCAGTTAATAATTCAACAACATCAAATAAATTAGGTTTTATCATTTTTTTCTTTTGATAATAAGCGCCGTAATTGATCTAATGCCCCTCGCGCCGCCAAATAACGAATCAAATTACGATCACGATTGACACCGAAAGTATGACGATAGCTATAAACAGCGCCCTCCGCCGAGGCAATACCCATGTAAACTAAACCCACAGGTTTATCCTCACTACCGCCATCAGGTCCAGCAATACCCGTAATAGCAATACCCCAACTACTACCTAATTTTTGCATTACCCCCACCGCCATTTGTTCGGCGACGGGCGCTGATACTGCTCCATGCCCTTGCAAAATGTCCTCAGTAACCCCTAGAAGGCTCATTTTAACCTCATTACTGTAGGCAATGACTCCCCCCACAAAATAAGCAGAACTACCGCTCTGATCAGTGAGGAGTGCGCCTAATCCGCCTCCTGTACAAGACTCTGCCACTGCCACCGTTTCCCCCCGTTGCCGTAATAAATCGCCCACCACCGAAGCGATGGTATCCTCATTACTGCCAAAATAGTCATGTCCAGCGATAGTTTTAATTTCTTCTGCCACTGGTTTAATTAAATTTTCTGCTTCTTCTTGGCTAGGCGCAAGGGCGCTGACTCTTAGCTTTACCTCTCCATGGGAGGCGTAGGGCGCTACCGTGGGGTTAGTTAAATCAAATAAATGAGTTACTTTTTCCGCCAATGCTGACTCACCAATACCTCGAAACCGCATCATTTCACTGTAAATGACCGATTTTCCCCAACCCTTACTTTTCAAAAAAGGAATCGCTGTATCTCGCCACATTTGCTTCATTTCCGAAGGCACTCCCGGAAAGGTCAAAATAATCAAATTATCCTTTTCCCATATCATGCCGGGCGCTGTACCTGTGGCATTGGGCAGAATTTCAGCGCCCTCCGCCACTAATGCTTGTTTGCGATTATTTGCCGTCATTTCGCGCCCTCTTTGGGCAAACTTTACTTCAATTTCCTTTAAAATCTCCTCTTTTTCTATTAAAGGAGTATTAAAATAACTGGCGATGGCTTCGGTGCTTAAATCATCAGGAGTAGGACCTAATCCGCCCGTAAAAATCAGTATAGATGATCTACTAATGGCAGTATTAATAACTTGGTGAATGCGCTGTATATTATCACCGACTACCGTTTGATAATAGTGAGGGATACCTAAACTAGCTAATTCTTGAGCTAAAAACTGACTATTGCTGTTGAGAATATCACCTAAAAGAATTTCAGTACCAATACAAATAATTTCTGCTGTCATAAAAACAATGGGCAATTGATAATGGACAATGAATAATTGATAATTGACAATTGATAATGGACTATTGATAATGAATGCAGAATTTAGAATGTGAAATTAATTGTTTTCTAAATTTTATTTTCTCATCTCCTCATCACCTCTACCCCTCATCCCCCTTTCTCCTAATCTCCTCTGCTTCCTCTGCTTCCCTTTCTTCCCCTTCTCCCTCTGCTTCTCCTAAATATTACAATCCATAGCGCGCGCCATCAAAGTATAAATACCCCGTTCGAGGATGCCTGAATTTGCTAGACTAGGAAGATGACCGAGGGGGGCGCTGAGATCATAAATTAAGCTATCTTTAAATAACCAGATGCCTTGCGAGCGCCACCCCAATTTATCCCCAATGTTATCCCAGATTTTTTTATCATAGTTTCTTTTTCCCCCTAAACTTTGATATATTCTTTTTTGTACGGAAAAACCAAATTTTCCTTGACTATATTTTACCCATAGTTGATCTATGGTGCTAAAGTCTTCACAGGGAAATTGTGCCATGGTATTACGATCAATCCAACCACTACTACCTTTTTTGACTACTTTTAACATCAATTCATTAGTTTTATGGTCCGCCTCTGCCCATTTTTCAGCTTTGAGTAACTCCTCCAGCGCCCGATAATCCATACCTACGGCAGAAGGTAAGGAAATATGATCAGGTTCAATTACCGTATTAGGGGAAGAAATTACCGTTTTTACTTCTTCAATATTTTTGAGATTATTTTGAGATATTTCCGCAAAAAAAGTCGCCACTACTTTCTGTTGTTGTGGCGGTAAAGAATTACCGATAAATCTTTCCGGGGCAAAAGGATCATAATTACTACTTGCAGTAGGGGGGGCTATAGTGGCGGTTTGAGATGGTTTTTCCTTAGTTTTACTACGTTTCTTGGGCAGGGGAGGAAGGGGTAACAGTGGTAAATCTGGTTCGGTTTCCGTTTCACTTTCAAACTCGATGGCATTGAGAGTAATTTCATCAGATAATAACGTTAACCATTCCCCTACGGATTGAGGGCGCGCTTCCGCTTCCAATTCCATGCCCTTGATAATTGCTTCACAGGTGCGATAACTAATGTCTGGGTTATGTTGTTGTGGGGAAATCAGAGCCATACCTTGATTCCGAAATTGTGCAGGGAAGGGAATTTGTAGGGTTAAAACATAGTAAAGGGTGGCGGAAAGGGCGTAAACATCCGTATAAGCGCCCCTCCGCGCACTCCTGAGATACTGTTCAAGGGGAGCAAATCCTTCTGTTCTTGAGTTAGTATGGATTTGAGTTTGATCTGTGACAAATTCTCTCGCTAAACCGAAATCAATCAATACCGCTTCATTGGTTTCTTTTCTAATCATGATATTAGCTGGTTTCACGTCTCGATGTAAAATCCCACGCTCATGAATATAGTTGAGGGCGCTGGCAATATCACTAATATATTTAATCGCTTCTTTTTCCGCTAATTTACCCTGTTTTTTGGCTACCGTCTCTAAATTACCACCATCGATATATTCCATCATCATGCACCATAATTCTCCTTCTTGACACACATCATCCACTCTAATGACGTGAGGATGAGAACATTTAGCTAAACGGAAAGCCTCTTGGATAAATCTTTCTTGATGTTTTTTAAAATTAGGTTGAGCTTGAATGGTAGCGTTAAGGGTTTTAATGGCAACAGTACCATTATTTTTAGTATTTTTAGCCCGATAAGTAATACCAGCGCCCCCCGCCCCTAATACTTTTTCGATGACATATTTTCCTTTCTGGATAATTGTACCTGCTTTCCAGTAACTCATGGTGCCAATGTGTAGGAGTTAACCATTTTAGTTTATCAAAATCCACCCACTTCGATACGTCTTTGTTTTGGAAAGGGAAGGGGACGAAAAGTTAGAATTTAGAATTTAGAATTTAGAAAGTAAAGTTAGTTCAATATTTTTTAGTAATATTTTATTTATAGTGAATTGTTTAGCATTCTACATTCTTCATTCTTCATTCCTTCTACTGTCAATTGTCCATTATCAATTGTCCATTGTCCATTGCCTTTCGGATGTGTCACAATCTTACAATAAGAGCATAATAAGGATAGAAAAATATGGCAATAGTACCCACCGTTGTGGAAACCTCTGGTAGAGGTGAGCGCGCTTTTGATATTTACTCTCGTTTATTACGAGAAAGAATCGTTTTTTTAGGTCAACAAGTAACCGATGAATTAGCTAATTCTTTGGTGGCTCAACTGTTACTATTAGAAGCAGAAGACCCAGAAAAAGATATTTATATGTATATCAATTCCCCCGGCGGTTCTGTATCGGCTGGTTTGGGTATTTTTGATACCATGAATTTAATTAAACCTGATGTTTGTACTATCTGTGTCGGTTTAGCTGCCAGTATGGGTGCTTTTTTGCTTAGTGCGGGCGCGAAAGGTAAACGCATGAGTTTGCCTAACTCTCGCATTATGATTCATCAACCGTTGGGAGGGGCGCAAGGACAAGCTACGGATATTGAAATTCAAGCTAGAGAAATTCTTTATCTGAAAAAACAACTTAACCAATATATGTCAGATCATACTGGGCAACCGCTAGATAAAATGGCAGAAGATACCGAAAGAGATTTCTTTATGTCAGCGCCCGAAGCCGTTGCTTATGGTTTAATCGATCAAGTGGTGGAAAAAGTTCCCAAGTCTTAAGTTATCCTGCAAAATTGATTGTATATAGACAAGGGGCTAACAAGGGGCTTAAGCCCTTTGCCTTCCTCTGTTATCATAGCTTTGAGAAAAATAAAAATCACAATTAATTTTGCTTACCCACTTAACATGAAATTGCCATTGATTTGTTTAGGAGGGTTAACTCCTCTTTTTCTTCTGGGGTTGAAGGTTAGCGCCCTCCCCCTTTCTTTATCATCTCAAGGTATTGATGTACTTCGTTTACATCAAGCGCCCTTCAACCTGTCAGGACAAAAAATCGCTATTGGGCAAGTGGAAATCGGGCGCCCTCCCCAATTTGGATGGGATAAATTATCCCCTTTCATGCGCCCTTTAGCTTTGATTCGAGCTTTTCATCGTCATGATGTGGCGTTACCTAATCAACATCTTGACGGTCATGCTTTAATGGTGGCTAGGGTGATGGTGAGTCAAGAAAAAAAATTTATAGGGGTTGCCCCCCGTGCTAATCTTTATTCGGGCGCTATTGGTTCTTTGCGCGATGCCTCACAACCGGAAGAATGCCAAACTTTACAACATATCGCCCAACAAAATAACCAAGATATTCGTGCTGTTAATCTGAGTTTTGGGGAATCTTTGGCACGGGATGAGCGCCCTTCACCCCGTTTAGATGGTAACGGTTTATTTACTCAATGTCTCGATTGGTCTGCACGGGTTCATAATGTAGTCTATGTGGTTGCTGGTAATCAAGGGCGTGGAGGTATTCCTATCCCTACGGATAATTACAATGGTATTACAACTGCTTATAGTATGCAGGTAGATGGGGTATTTAGAAAAGTAGATTTTGCCAATTTGAGTGCGCCGCCGAAGGGCGCTGATAATGAGTTAATTGCTGGAGAAATTAACAGCGATGAGCGTATTGGAGTGGGTTTACTCGCGCCCGGCAACAATATCCAAATATACGACATTGATGGGAAATTAAAAAAAGTGAGGGGGACAAGTTTTGCAGCGCCCCATGTCACTGCTTCGGTGGCATTATTACAGGAAGCCGGAGATCGATTTTTTCGAGGTAAACAGTGGTCAAATTTGGATCATCGTCGCAGTGAGGTAATGAAAGCAATTTTGCTCAATAGTGCCGATAAAATTCAAGATTCTGGTAATGGTGATTTATTGGGCATGACAAGAACAGTTTTAACTCAACACAATGACACTTGGTTAACCAGTGATGCCTATTTATCCCCTCAAATTCCTTTGCATCGGGCCATGGGCGCTGGGCATCTCAACACCTTTCGAGCTTACCAACAGTTAGAAAGTGGGCAATGGCATCATCAGCAACCTATTCCCTCTCAAGGTTGGAATTATGATCAAATTCAGGCTAAAAATAATCATGAATATGATTTACAATCACCTCTTACCATGGGCAGTTATGTTGCCATTACCCTTGCTTGGCATCGTTTAGTTACATTAAATGACCTCAATAATAACCAAGTTTATGACATCGGCGAGAGTTTTGCTGATCAAGGTTTAAATAATCTCAATCTATACCTAATTGATGCTAACTCAGAAGAAGTTGTTTGTAGTTCCATTAGTAAAGTAGATAGTGTGGAACACATTTTTTGCCCCATTGTCAATACAGGTAAGTATAAAATTAGGGTAGAATTTGCTGATCAAGTTAATGAAAATCAACAACCTTACGCCCTTGCTTGGCAAACTAAATAATTATGAATTATGAATTATGAGTTATGAATTATGGAAGAATAAAGGTTTTAAAACCTCGTATTTTAAGACGTAAGCACATTTACAGCAGTTTTCATTTCCTTAAACTACACTTTGGATTATTGCAAATATTATCTTTGCGTCTTTGCGCCTTTGCGAGAAACAAAAAACGTGGTTTATTCACTTGAAATGAGCTGTAATGGTATTCAATGGTAAGTTATCCTTAAATTTACCTTTGCCCTTTTAACTTTGCCAAAAAATGAAAGCAATTATGGTGGTGGGTACAACTTCCCACGCAGGAAAGTCAACTCTTGTGGCTGGTTTGTGCCGTTTATTTTGGCGCAAAGGTTGGTTAGTGACGCCTTTTCAAGCCCAAAATATGACATCTAATGCCTATGTCACCACCAGTGGAGGGCAAATTGGTTATACCCAAGCCTTTCAGTCTTGGGCTAGTAAAACTGTGCCTAGGGTAGAAATGAATCCTATTTTACTTAAACCTCAAGATAATAACACTTCTCAACTTATTCTCCGAGGTGAGTTAATCGGTATCATTGATAATCAGGTATATGCTCAAAATTATTTTGATTTAGGTTGGCAAACTATTACCGACTGTTTAAATATTTTAGGACAAGAGTTTGATTTGGTAATTTGTGAGGGCGCTGGAAATCCTGCGGAAATTTATCTCAAACATCATGATTTAACTAATATGAGGGTGGCTACTCATCTTCAAGCTGATACTATTTTGGTGGCTGATATTGAGCGCGGTGGTGCTTTTTCTAATCTTGTTGGTACACTTGAATTACTAGAAATGGAGGAGAGAGCGCTGGTAAAGGGTATAATTATCAACAAATTTAAAGGTGATGTCTCGTCACTTGATTCTAGTATTGAGCGGTTAGAAAATCTTACTAATATTCCTGTTTTAGGTGTTTTGCCTTGGTTTGACGATACCTTACCTTTTGAGGATTCTCTTAGTTTATTGAATCAATCAAATAAGGTTCAGAATGCTGATGTAAAAATTAAAATTATTAAGTTACCAAATATTTCTAATTTTACTGATTTTGACCCTCTTGAAGCTGAAAATAATGTCTTTATTGAATACATTAATCTTGATGATGACATTGGTTATCCTGATGCGGTAATTATCCCCGACACAAAAACGACTATGGCTGATTTACGGGCGCTGGAAGCTAGTGGTATGAAAAGGAAAATTCAAGAATATGAAAGGGCTGGAGGTACTGTATTTGGTATCTGCGGTGGTTATAAAATGTTAGGTCATAATATTCTTAATCCTGATCATTTTGAGGAGGAAATATCTTCTCTTGAAGGGCTAGATTTGTTGCCTATTGAAACTATTTTAAAATCTGAAAAAATTAGTCGTCAAAGGGAAGTTTTTGCTAATTATCCTCAAGCAAATTTTCCGGTAGATGGCTATGAAATCCATCAAGGTTATACAGAGTTGATTACTCCTTTAGCTAAACAGCGTAAAATAAAATATTATCCTTTTTTCGATGATCCTAGTTTAGGTTTAGTTAATGAAAATTTGTCGGTGTGGGGTTGTTATTTACATGGTATATTTGATAATGGTGCTTGGCGAAGGTCATGGTTAAATTATTTGCGTCACAAACGAGGTTTATCTTCTTTACCCACAGGAATTTCTAACTATCGTCATCAAAGAGAACTTTTGATTGATAGTTTAGCTGATTTTGTTGAGCGTAATTTGAATTTAGAAAAAATTTGGGTTTAATTCATGCAAGAAACTAGATTAAATTTACTTTTAAGCCGGTTTATTAATCAAATAACTGGATTTTTTATTAATCCTTGGCGTCGATTTTCTTTAAATATAATTTGTCTTTTTTTAGGTTTTTTTCTTGCTTCTGCTATTGCCGCAACGGTGGGGCAACAAACTCGTTTAGATATTACTATGGCTCTTTTTTTTACTGCTTTTGTGGAGGGCGCTAGTATCTTAATTTACCGCAATCGTGACTCTAATAATCCTCTTTGGCGCAGCACTCTAAATTCTTTAAAAATTGGTTTAATTTATGGTTTAGCTTTGGAAGCACTTAAATTAAATTCTTAGAAACTGTTTGAAAAGTTCTGATTTTTATTGTTGATTTATTCCGTAAATTTTGCTCATCAATTATCAATTACTTATTGTCTATTTCAAGATCATGGAGAGAGGTAATAGTAATAATTTTTTTTAGAAAATTAGTGAGGTCAACTAAACTATAATTACTGTGAATTTTAGCTTCCAATTCTGCAGAAATTTCTCCAAAACAAAGATTTAAAATATCGATGATGGTTTGTTGCAAAATATTTTCTTGACTATATTTCGGTAAACTTTCCCCCGTAAATTGTGACAACTGTTGTTGTTGTTGATTAATAATTGTCATCATTTTTTGTAAAGCCTGAGCCAAAATACCTAATTCATCCGGGCGCTGGGAAAAAACATCAAAATCAAGAGGGGAAAACTGTTCATTTTCCACGGCAGATACCACCGTAGCCGTAACCGTGTATAACTCCTCTAAAGATTCCATATTTTGGCGGTGATTGTCTTCTAAGGCATCCATCACATCATTGTAACGGGTGGCAATATGACCCACTTCCGTGAATGGTTCGACGGGCGCCCTCAACGTCAAATCTTGAGTTTTTGCCTGTACATCCATAACATGGAATAGTTCATAAGTATCAGTTCGAGCTTCATGTTCAGCCATATTTAAGCCCATTTGTTCTGCCTCACTACTAACCCTTAAACAGAAAAAAGAATTGAGAGGTTTAAGCACAAGCCAACTCAAGCCAAAACCCCAAACCATGGCAACAGCAACCCCCAGAAACTGAATTAATAATAATTGCCCTCGATAAAAACCAGTGTCAATTAAACTTAAATCGCCAAATAAAGCTACACAGAGGGTTCCCCATAATCCAGCGCCCCCATGCACAGCCACCGCATCCACTGCATCATCAATTTTTCCCTTCAAAACAGTTTGAGAAACCAGTTTTGTCACCCCAGCGCCCGTCACCCCAACAATAATAGCTAAAGGACTAGCAATAATATCGCAACCAGCCGTAATCGCCACTAATCCAGCAATAGAGCCATTAATTAAATCTTCCACCTCCACCCTACCTAGTTGTAGTTGATTTAAAATCATCGTTGCCACCATACCTCCTACCCCAGCCAACACCGTATTAAGAATAATTTTCGGGACTTGACTATTAAAAGCAAGTGTACTACCACCATTAAACCCTAACCACCCTAACCACAGTAACAGCGCCCCTAACACCGCAAAAAGTAAATTAGCCCCTTGAATTTTTCTCGGCTTACCCTTCTCATCAAATCGACCTTCACGAGAACCAATAATGGTTAAAGTGGCAAAACTAACCCATGCTCCCATACCATGAACAACTGTACTACCAGCAAAATCAAGAAATCCTAACTGCTTTAACCAACCTTGCTCATTCCACACCCAATGACCAAATAAAGGATAGATCAATCCTGATACCATCACTACGATGAAAATATAAGCCAAAAATTTTACCCTTTCGGCAAGGGCGCCGGAGATAATCGTGGTGGCAGTGCCACAAAACATCGCTTGGAATAAGAAAAAAGTAATTAAATCAGGTTGATTAGTGCCAGAAAAAAAGAAACTATCACTTCCTAACCACCCCCCCTGAGAAATACCAAACATAATGCCAAAACCAAAACCCCAAAACAGAATCACCGAAATGCCAAAATCAGCCAAATTTTTAACAGCAACATTAATACTATTTTTAGAGCGAGTTAACCCCGACTCTAAACACATAAAACCACCTTGCATCAAAAAAACTAAGCCCGTACATAATAGTATCCAAAGTTGATCAATCATGAATTATGAATTATGAATTATGAATTATGAATTATTATTTCTCCTGTTTGCCATTAGTTTGTTGCTTACCTTCACTTATTCCTTACCATCATTAAGGTACTTTTTCAGCACCCCCTACTGATACAAACTAATTTAAAAGGCGATTAAGTCGGTAATAACGGGCAAATTGGGGTAAATCCGTTTGGCGCCCCAACACAATCAAAACATCACCCTTATTTAACATCAAAGTTGGCGAAGGATGACTAATCAACTCACCGCTATAACGCCTAATTGCCACCACCAAAAAAGCGCCCTTCCCCCTGATTTCTAGCTCCTTGATCGTTCTTCCCACTAAAGTAGAAGTATCAGCGAGGGATAACTCCTCGATTTGTATTTCCAACTGTTTTAGTAAATCATTAAGATAATTTTGCTCCTCTGGGTGTTGAAAAAAATCATTAGTATTAGGTGTAGTGATTAAATTTGCCATTCTCATGCCACTGACAGAAGCAGGTAAAACCACATGATTGGCGCCGGCTAAACGTAATTTTTTTTCAGTGCTAGATAATTCCCCTCTGGCGATAATAACTAAATCAGGGTTTAACTCCCGTGCCGTTAAAGTGATAAAAACATTACTAGAATCACTGGCTAACACCGTTACTAAAACTTTTGCCCTCTCAATACCCACCTTAGTTAAAATATTTTCATCCGTAGCGTCTCCCTCTTCCGTTAAATAATTACATTTTCTCGCTACCTCAATTACTTCACGATTGTAGTCAACAACGACAAAATTTTCAGCCACTTCTTCTAACTGTTGTGCTAATACTTGTCCAATATGTCCAAAACCGCAAATAATGACGTGATTTTCTAGGCTAGAAATGGTTTTGCGTTCTTTTTGGGCAGAAAAAGCCCGATTAATTTCCCCCTCTGTAATCATAGAAATAAAGCCTCCCATACCATAGATAGCCGAAGATGTCCCAGCAATAATAACGCTAATGGTAAAAATTCTTTCTGCTGGTGTTTGTATGGGTTTAACTTCCCCATAGCCCACGCCAAAAATGGTAATTACCACCATATAAGTTGATTCTAGCAGTGTCCAACCAAACATCATGTAGCCAATAATGGCAGTGGCAATAGTAAATACAAAAAATATTGAGCCGGTGATAATTCGATTAAAGGAATTTTGCATTCATTGATCGATCCAGTAACAACATCAGACATTCCACAGCAATATTATCTATTTCTTTATCACTTAATTGTTTAATGGGATACTTATTTTCCGTCAAACTTCGATGTAAGGGTATTTTCTCATTCAATCTGAAGTCATTAGTAACTTTCACTCCCCTTATGAAGAAAAAAGGGTTTCCGACATACTAACTAAGTTATTATCTGTAACAGTAACGTCACCACTATTATTATGAATAACAATAAACGCAAAAGTAAGAGTAGAGAGAGTCCCCTTACGGGGAAAAAAGGGTTTCTGACCACATGTCCTATCATTTCATTTCCTAATGTATCTGTAAAAACAGTTTCAGTCCCCTTACGGGGAAAAAAGGGTTTCTGACGCGTGCCGAGCTTGAGCCAGTAGCCGCGTCCGGGTTTCAGTCCCCTTACGGGGAAAAAAGGGTTTCTGACAGACGTAGCTACACTGAAAAGTTAGAGTATTGGTGAGTTTCAGTCCCCTTACGGGGAAAAAAGGGTTTCTGACCGCTACTGCTCTTATACTAACCGTTGGACAACAATTGGTTTCAGTCCCCTTACGGGGAAAAAAGGGTTTCTGACCACGTTTAGGGTATTCAAAAAACATGCCTTCAATAAGTTGGTTTCAGTCCCCTTAGGGGGAAAAAAGGGTTTCTGACGGAATTGAAAACAGAACATGGATTACTGAGTCCAATGTTAAGTTTCAGTCCCCTTACGGGGAAAAAAGGGTTTCTGACATTGTGCCTGTTGCTGAGGTTGCTGAGGTTGCTGAGGTTGTTTCAGCCGTACAGGTTTTGTTTCAGTCCCCTTACGGGGAAAAAAGGGTTTCTGACCTGATCCTAATCAGATTCATGGTCAAAGTTCTATTTGGTTTCAGTCCCCTTACGGGGAAAAAAGGGTTTCTGACATTTTGCTGCTTTATTAAGCAGTGGGAAGTACAGCTACAGTTTCAGTCCCCTTACGGGGAAAAAAGGGTTTCTGACGAATATAATTATGCAATTTGTAAGAATAGAACACATCTATGTTTCAGTCCCCTTACGGGGAAAAAAGGGTTTCTGACATTATAAAATCTTCCGTTTCTAAATAAATAAAGGGCGTTTCAGTCCCCTTACGGGGAAAAAAGGGTTTCTGACGGAAAGGAAATATAAAAAGAATTGAAGGTACGAATGCAAGAGTTTCAGTCCCCTTACGGGGAAAAAAGGGTTTCTGACCTTGATATAAACCATCGGTGAGAGCATCGTCGTTTCAGTCCCCTTACGGGGAAAAAAGGGTTTCTGACCTTATTAGATGCGTGTGTGTTTGCTTGGCGTGTTCTTTGTTTCAGTCCCCTTACGGGGAAAAAAGGGTTTCTGACCACCTCATTGGTATCTGGGAACAATACCTCTTCATAATACTGTTGTTTCAGTCCCCTTACGGGGAAAAAAGGGTTTCTGACCAGGATATGAAGTTGTAGGTGATTTTCTACAATATAATTTCGAAGGGTTTCAGTCCCCTTACGGGGAAAAAAGGGTTTCTGACTTTGGAATAAAAATTAGACATGATTGACCCTGGCACTAACGTAGTTCCCAGTTTCAGTCCCCTTACGGGGAAAAAAGGGTTTCTGACCTAAAAGGTTTAGATGGTAGAGCTGCTGAAGCTAAAATTAAGGAACAACGTTTCAGTCCCCTTACGGGGAAAAAAGGGTTTCTGACCTTCTGAGCAGAAAACTACTTTTAACAACCGAAAGAAAAGATAAGTTTCAGTCCCCTTACGGGGAAAAAAGGGTTTCTGACCACAGGATATGCACCTAGTGACTTAATCGGACAAGCCTTAGGTCAGGTTTCAGTCCCCTTACGGGGAAAAAAGGGTTTCTGACGGTACTTAGTAACTCTGGTTTTGAAGATACTTTTTTACCCAAAGAGTTTCAGTCCCCTTACGGGGAAAAAAGGGTTTCTGACCTAAAAGGTTTAGATGGTAGAGCTGCTGAAGCTAAAATTAAGGAACAACGTTTCAGTCCCCTTACGGGGAAAAAAGGGTTTCTGACCTTCTGAGCAGAAAACTACTTTTAACAACCGAAAGAAAAGATAAGTTTCAGTCCCCTTACGGGGAAAAAAGGGTTTCTGACCACAGGATATGCACCTAGTGACTTAATCGGACAAGCCTTAGGTCAGGTTTCAGTCCCCTTACGGGGAAAAAAGGGTTTCTGACGGTACTTAGTAACTCTGGTTTTGAAGATACTTTTTTACCCAAAGAGTTTCAGTCCCCTTACGGGGAAAAAAGGGTTTCTGACCAGTTAGTAGAAATGAAGTGGGAAGTAGTATATTGGATGAGTTTCAGTCCCCTTACGGGGAAAAAAGGGTTTCTGACAGCTCGTGCAAAAGTACGTAAAGTCTATTCCGACAAGCGTTTCAGTCCCCTTACGGGGAAAAAAGGGTTTCTGACACCCCAAGCAGAGAAATACTTTTTTTATACAGTAGGTTATCTTAAGTTTCAGTCCCCTTACGGGGAAAAAAGGGTTTCTGACCTTAGACACTAATACATATTATGCTCAATGTAATACGTTTCAGTCCCCTTACGGGGAAAAAAGGGTTTCTGACTATCAACTAGTTGCATAACTCTATGTGTGGGTAATGTATCGTTTCAGTCCCCTTACGGGGAAAAAAGGGTTTCTGACCAAATATCATCGGGAACCCTAAAAGAGATGGTTGACAGTATTGTTTCAGTCCCCTTACGGGGAAAAAAGGGTTTCTGACCTAGGAACTATATATGAAATAGGTGTATGGACAAATAGTGTTTCAGTCCCCTTACGGGGAAAAAAGGGTTTCTGACCTCCATGTTGTGCAATTCAGCTTCCATAGATACATTGTTCTCAGTGTTTCAGTCCCCTTACGGGGAAAAAAGGGTTTCTGACACTCTAAGGGCAGAGTACCTATCGTAGTACCTTACCTGTTTCAGTCCCCTTACGGGGAAAAAAGGGTTTCTGACGTACCTTAACAATGCTAGAGAATATAGCCACTCAAATAAAACCCGTTTCAGTCCCCTTACGGGGAAAAAAGGGTTTCTGACCAAAAAATTCGTATAGTCTTCTGGGCTATAGCTATCAGGGTTTCAGTCCCCTTACGGGGAAAAAAGGGTTTCTGACATCAAAAGTTAGTTTACTGTTAGGTATTGTTAATTCATTTTCGTTTCAGTCCCCTTACGGGGAAAAAAGGGTTTCTGACTAAGGAGCTGTTAGATGTCTTCAAAACAGAATTGCCTAACCGTTGTTTCAGTCCCCTTACGGGGAAAAAAGGGTTTCTGACCTGTTCTAATAATTCAAAAGGAGTTAACATAATGACATTTAGTTTCAGTCCCCTTACGGGGAAAAAAGGGTTTCTGACGGATATAACTTTGAGTTCTGTTTAACCAGTTACAACAGCGAAGAGTTTCAGTCCCCTTACGGGGAAAAAAGGGTTTCTGACCTTATCGGAGCCTTCAGATCTTTTCACTTTGCTCCAATCAATAGTTTCAGTCCCCTTACGGGGAAAAAAGGGTTTCTGACCAGTCACTTTAGTAACACCAAAAGCAGTAAATGGAGTTTCAGTCCCCTTACGGGGAAAAAAGGGTTTCTGACCAGCACAGACAGCAGGTGCATGGGGGCTTGGATTAGCAGGTTTAGTTTCAGTCCCCTTACGGGGAAAAAAGGGTTTCTGACTTGCATGGTCTGAAGGGCATTCTTCAGGCTCAGTAACGTTCTTAAAGTTTCAGTCCCCTTACGGGGAAAAAAGGGTTTCTGACGTATCATTGCCAATACACAGAAAGATGATATTTCGTGTTTCAGTCCCCTTACGGGGAAAAAAGGGTTTCTGACATAGATAGCACTACACACACTAACTAGGATAAAGAACTATGGTTTCAGTCCCCTTACGGGGAAAAAAGGGTTTCTGACCGCTTCAGGTCACCTTTGACTTGAAGAAAGTCGACTAGTTTCAGTCCCCTTACGGGGAAAAAAGGGTTTCTGACCACCGCCCCGGTATGACGAACCGCACATCCACCGTCCGCACTCTGCTGCGTTTCAGTCCCCTTACGGGGAAAAAAGGGTTTCTGACTGGGCAAGTCCAGCAGTTTGCTGGGTGCTGAGAGCGGTTTCAGTCCCCTTACGGGGAAAAAAGGGTTTCTGACTTCTTCAGGGGACGAAGCGAGACGTAGCTATACAGAGAAGTTAGGTTTCAGTCCCCTTACGGGGAAAAAAGGGTTTCTGACCTTAGAAACAGAAGATATGCAATGCCTTATGGAAAACGATGGTTTCAGTCCCCTTACGGGGAAAAAAGGGTTTCTGACCTATTAGTGACGCTAGTTTTCCATTACATAAGGTTACAGTTTCAGTCCCCTTACGGGGAAAAAAGGGTTTCTGACCTCCTACCATAGACAGGCATATTAGCCCAAGTTCCATAAGTTTCAGTCCCCTTACGGGGAAAAAAGGGTTTCTGACCTTATAATATTGTTTATAATATTGTTTTGCTTTTTTATATTTTTCTGCAGTTTCAGTCCCCTTACGGGGAAAAAAGGGTTTCTGACTGACGTTTAACTTCAGTAAGATGAGTAACTTTAAATTCTGGAAAACATTTGTTTCAGTCCCCTTACGGGGAAAAAAGGGTTTCTGACGCTAAACAAAAGGCATTTGCAGCGGCGGAGATTAAAGTTTCAGTCCCCTTACGGGGAAAAAAGGGTTTCTGACAAAACGGTAAACTGTTTTTTTTGAGACGTAAAACAAATAGTTTCAGTCCCCTTACGGGGAAAAAAGGGTTTCTGACTCCAACGAGGTAGATCATAGTCATTATCAAAGTAGTAATTTTGTTTCAGTCCCCTTACGGGGAAAAAAGGGTTTCTGACTCCACACAAAACCAGAAATCTATGGTAGAATCAATTTATCACCGTTTCAGTCCCCTTACGGGGAAAAAAGGGTTTCTGACAGCCAACGACATTAGGGCAAGAATCCTTGGTGTTTCGGGTTTCAGTCCCCTTACGGGGAAAAAAGGGTTTCTGACAAAAGTATGGTCTTGGGTTAAAAATAAAAGTTTGGCAGGGATCGTTTCAGTCCCCTTACGGGGAAAAAAGGGTTTCTGACTTTGGTCACTGAAGTCCATTGCCCCACAACTCATACCTAGTTTCAGTCCCCTTACGGGGAAAAAAGGGTTTCTGACAATCATGAAAAAACAGATCGTGACGAGGTAATCGTCACGTTTCAGTCCCCTTACGGGGAAAAAAGGGTTTCTGACTAAGGGTACGTTATTTCTTAGATATAAAGATACTATTAATGTTTCAGTCCCCTTACGGGGAAAAAAGGGTTTCTGACAGTAACATACAAAAATATCAATTCTATTGCGGACGTTGTTTCAGTCCCCTTACGGGGAAAAAAGGGTTTCTGACAGATGCATGGCAAGAGGTATTACAAGATACTCTTTTAGGTTTCAGTCCCCTTACGGGGAAAAAAGGGTTTCTGACCAGCTAATTCTTTTAGAGTGTATTGAAACACTTTATAAAAAAGAAGTTTCAGTCCCCTTACGGGGAAAAAAGGGTTTCTGACATCTATGTCCATATTTTATATTTAATTAGTTTTATATTGAATCAATGTTTCAGTCCCCTTACGGGGAAAAAAGGGTTTCTGACAAGTCCGCTACTACTTTAGCAATAGTTTCAGTAACTTCACCGAGTTTCAGTCCCCTTACGGGGAAAAAAGGGTTTCTGACAAGTCTTTTAGTAAACAGTATCTGATATAAGCTAAACCATCTTTGTGTTTCAGTCCCCTTACGGGGAAAAAAGGGTTTCTGACAAGAAACGGTGGTTATAAAACAACCACCTACACTAATTTAGTTTCAGTCCCCTTACGGGGAAAAAAGGGTTTCTGACCTGAGAGATTGATCTGCATGATAGGAGGGGCGATCTCAGTTTCAGTCCCCTTACGGGGAAAAAAGGGTTTCTGACTTAAGAGTGTTAGCCCGTGCATACGATATTAAAGGTTTCAGTCCCCTTACGGGGAAAAAAGGGTTTCTGACTACGGAGGAGGAAGTAAAAGCTGAGTTCTTTACGCTAGGGTTTCAGTCCCCTTACGGGGAAAAAAGGGTTTCTGACGCTGGATAACCTAAACTAATAACCCATTCAGAAGCCATGTTTCAGTCCCCTTACGGGGAAAAAAGGGTTTCTGACTCCAGTTGTATCTAGTAAAAGACTTGAAGGTTCAAATACCAACAGAGTTTCAGTCCCCTTACGGGGAAAAAAGGGTTTCTGACAGGAATCTGTAGCGGTCTTTGTGGACACCTTATTTCGTTTCAGTCCCCTTACGGGGAAAAAAGGGTTTCTGACTAGATGTTGTTATGTTGGTGTTTAAAGGAGGTATAAACAATGAGTGTTTCAGTCCCCTTACGGGGAAAAAAGGGTTTCTGACAGCTCTTCTACGTTTAAACTGTTCTAGTTTTTCAGCGTGAGTTTCAGTCCCCTTACGGGGAAAAAAGGGTTTCTGACTTACTTTTATATACCTCAGATACTTCGCTGCTGATTGTCCATTGTGTTTCAGTCCCCTTACGGGGAAAAAAGGGTTTCTGACTATGAAGGTGAAGAAGAAGCGGTTTATAGTCGAGTTAATGAGTTTCAGTCCCCTTACGGGGAAAAAAGGGTTTCTGACAAGGCTTGGTCTATATTACAATTTTTTAATAGTCAACATGATGTTTCAGTCCCCTTACGGGGAAAAAAGGGTTTCTGACATTTATTTTTATCTAATAATCGTATTGTAAAGAATATTGTGTTTCAGTCCCCTTACGGGGAAAAAAGGGTTTCTGACCATCCCACTTAAAAAGATTAAGAGAAGAAAGACAACATACAAAAGAGTTTCAGTCCCCTTACGGGGAAAAAAGGGTTTCTGACAAATGCGGTTTTGACTGCCGCATATTCCCTAATGGGCATGTTTCAGTCCCCTTACGGGGAAAAAAGGGTTTCTGACGGAGACAAACAAAAGGAAATTGTAAAAGTTCTCAAACAGTTTCAGTCCCCTTACGGGGAAAAAAGGGTTTCTGACGCTAAATCGACCGTACTGTAATATTTATCAATAGCTTGTTGTTTCAGTCCCCTTACGGGGAAAAAAGGGTTTCTGACTTTTTTTGACGAATGTTATGCGTATTGGCAGTCTCTTGTTTCAGTCCCCTTACGGGGAAAAAAGGGTTTCTGACTAGGAGTAGATAAGATTGTATTATCTGCAGAAGTAAATGTTTCAGTCCCCTTACGGGGAAAAAAGGGTTTCTGACTTCACCTAAATAAAGTCTGGTGTCATGCCAGTAAGCATAACCGTGTTTCAGTCCCCTTACGGGGAAAAAAGGGTTTCTGACGTTGTACTGCAAAAAGATAATCAGGGTGGTAATAAGTAAAAGTTTCAGTCCCCTTACGGGGAAAAAAGGGTTTCTGACCTGACTTCATTCTTTTATTCAATACTTCTTTCTCCACTATTATGTTTCAGGTTTCAGTCCCCTTACGGGGAAAAAAGGGTTTCTGACACCCCAATACTTTAGGGTCTGGGTATTGTGAGGAACCCTGATTGTCCAGGTTTCAGTCCCCTTACGGGGAAAAAAGGGTTTCTGACGTAAAAGCACAAGGTAAAGAAACGACTAAAGCAGTTAAGTTTCAGTCCCCTTACGGGGAAAAAAGGGTTTCTGACGCCTAATTTACAAGCACTAGTAGATTTAGCTAACTTCACTAAAGGTTTCAGTCCCCTTACGGGGAAAAAAGGGTTTCTGACCTTCTAAGAAATCTTTAAAAACTTTAATTACCCAACTTTGTTTCAGTCCCCTTACGGGGAAAAAAGGGTTTCTGACAATAAACTTTCTAAGCTTATTGGCAAATGTAGCAAAGTAGTTTCAGTCCCCTTACGGGGAAAAAAGGGTTTCTGACTCTTTTCTGGATGATTATCTTGGATGAATCAGGTTCGAATGTTTCAGTCCCCTTACGGGGAAAAAAGGGTTTCTGACGTTACTTTTAATCTATACAGATTAGAAGAAAATACTGAGTTTCAGTCCCCTTACGGGGAAAAAAGGGTTTCTGACTAGTAGAGTCTAATAGTTCTTCAATAATGTCACGTTTCAGTCCCCTTACGGGGAAAAAAGGGTTTCTGACAGCTATACCTTTAGACACGTATAATCCAACTAAAGCTCCTGTCCATGCGTTTCAGTCCCCTTACGGGGAAAAAAGGGTTTCTGACTATTTTGTAATTAAGTACAAAAGTAGGGTCTCCTTTTCCTGGTTGTGTTTCAGTCCCCTTACGGGGAAAAAAGGGTTTCTGACAGAGTATTTTAAATACTTACTTTAGTGTACCTTTTACCGAGTTTCAGTCCCCTTACGGGGAAAAAAGGGTTTCTGACACTATAGCCCGTAGGGTTTAGTGGGGGAGTATGTCAAGTTTCAGTCCCCTTACGGGGAAAAAAGGGTTTCTGACATGCTGACCTTATGACTGAAGCCCTCACTAATCCACCCGAATTAGGTTTCAGTCCCCTTACGGGGAAAAAAGGGTTTCTGACTATGTTAGGAAATTCTACTGCTACAGAAGGTTGTGGTAGTTTCAGTCCCCTTACGGGGAAAAAAGGGTTTCTGACTAAATTAGATTCCACCAGACGTGAGGTTCTATCAATCCTCCGTGTTTCAGTCCCCTTACGGGGAAAAAAGGGTTTCTGACAATGTAGAAAAGCATTTAATCTAAAGAACAGATTTGGCTATAAGTTTCAGTCCCCTTACGGGGAAAAAAGGGTTTCTGACTTATCTAAATCTTTTGGTTGAGACTGAGGAATAGACTTATCCTCAAGTTTCAGTCCCCTTACGGGGAAAAAAGGGTTTCTGACCTTTTAAAATGCAAACAGAAAGAGAAGAAAGAGTAGTGGAAGAAAGTTTCAGTCCCCTTACGGGGAAAAAAGGGTTTCTGACGCGTTTAACCACAACACCTGCAGGTCTGTAATCTCTCCAGGTTTCAGTCCCCTTACGGGGAAAAAAGGGTTTCTGACTTATCGGTAATAATTTATTTGTTACCTTTAAGGAAAGGAAGGAGTTTCAGTCCCCTTACGGGGAAAAAAGGGTTTCTGACATGTCGAGTTAGCTCTCGCGATGGGTGCAGCCACAGACGTTTCAGTCCCCTTACGGGGAAAAAAGGGTTTCTGACAGAAATAATTTTTTTAGTAATTTATTTTAGGAGAAGTTTCAGTCCCCTTACGGGGAAAAAAGGGTTTCTGACATAGATGTTTCTATTTTTGATTCTGTACTCACATCCAGATAGTTTCAGTCCCCTTACGGGGAAAAAAGGGTTTCTGACCCTAGTGCTCGTCACTATTACTATAGCACATTTTCAAAGCGGATTTGCGAGAAATTAAAAATATTGGCTTTACATCTCTTAACATTTTTTGGGTGAATAAAAAAAAAGAGCGTTTTTGGGGAAATTCACTAAAATACGATGATAATTGGGTGAATGTCGGCAAAAAAATAATTCATCTGGTTTTTACTTACTCTAGCTCACTAAATATGTTATTTGCTTACAGCGACAAACTCAAACTAATTTTCACATTTATTCACAAAATGAGGTAATCAGGAGATTCATAGGGGGGGTCATCTTTCACGCCGTAGATTTTCGTTTTCTGCTTCGCTAAAGCATCAAGAGGATAAATTCTCAGGCTATCTTCCTGTAAATTCAATACTTTTAACCACTTAGAAGATAAAAAAAACTCTAACTTTTTGGTGTCTAAGGGACATTCAAACACGGAATATTGTACTCTCACGCATTGTTGTTCGAGTAATTTTGCCAGTTGAGTGCGCCTTTTGTCATCGCGCACGTCATAACAAATTAGCCACAGTTTAATCATTTGATAAAAAAAGGTTCATAGTCTAAACTAGATTCTAAGAGACATCGAGCCAACATCCGAGATTGTTCTAAAAATATCTGATTTAATTTCAATTTCCGATTTTGGGCAGGATATAATAAAGGTTGGTTTAGTCTTTCTTCCAATTCTCGCAAGAGTAGTTTTTTAGCGGTGATTCCTAGCCAAATTCCTTCTCCGTCTGGGGATGGTTGAAAGTCGGCGATGTCTAAAACTTGAGATTGAATCAAAGAAATAACCGCATAATCCACTAAAACAGGTCTAAATTCTTCCATTAAATCTAAAACTAAGTTAGGGCGATACGGTTGAATGGAGTGCAAAAAGCCTAAATATGGGTCTAAACCAGCTTTGACACACACTGCAAAAATTCTCGCCAGTAACACCCCATAACCCCAACTCAGCAAGGCATTGATGGGGTCTTTTGGAGGGCGCCTGTTTCTCCCTGTAAATTGCCAATGGGAGGGAAAAAAATAGGTTAAGGCTTGATAATAAGACCTCGCAGAAATTCCTTCAATCCCCATCAGTTCATTTTGATCTAACAAAGTAATAGTATTTTTTAGTTGCAGTTGATAGACATTCATGGTGTCGATGGATTCTGACAACTGAGTTATTTTGCCTTTAGTCGCCCGATTTTTGATCTGCAGTAACGCGCGCTGATTCCGAATTTTGCCATAAGCAAATTTCTTAGCAAAACCAAGACCGAAAGAAGTTTCAATGGTGCGATATTGTGCTAAACGAATCAGGGGATTTGGCGGAAAACTCCCCTGCAAGCGCCCTCTAAACTGCCCATCCTGTCGTAAAAAAATAGCTTCAATGCCTTGGTCTAATAAAATAGAAATTACTACATCAGTTAATTGTACTCCCGGCAAAATTACAACCAACTCTAATTCACTTAGACGACAAGTATAAGTTTGATTTTTTTTGATAGTAAATGTTTGATTTTTGTAGTGTACTTTTGTACCTGGTTCTGTTAAGTATAAAACTGTCATTTGTTTATTTATTGTTGTCAAGAACACAATAGATTAATTGAAAAAGTTTTATTATAAAATAGTTATTTGCTTATACTTATAAAAGTAAAGTCACTTAATGATTATGAGGTATTTTTATGAATAGTTCGTTGGTTAAAATCTTAATTCGTTTTCGTAGTGTTATTGTGGCTTTTCTTAACGCTCTTATTACTTGGGTTATTTTAATAATTGCTCCTTTAGGTCTATTTACGGTAATTATTTGTACCATAGCGGTTTTTTTGAGCAGTGTAATTTTTGCTTTTATAGGTGATTTTTTCTTGTTTATAATGCTTAAACAAGGGGGGTTTAATGGCATAAAAGGTATGAGAGAAAATCAAAGATTTGTTGATTCTCAATTACCGTCTGTCAACCCCCCTGAATCTATTAGAAGAAGAAATGATGATTACTTTTAGCTTATTCAGTTAAATTAAGTTGAGGAAATAAATCTGACAAAATTTCTGGTAATTCTTGGGCGTATTGGTGCAAAGTTTTACTAGAAAATTGCTCTGTATTCATCTGACAATGAGCAATATTGTTTCTATTTCTACCTAATTGTGACCAAGTATCATCTAATTGTTTTACATTGGTAACATGACAAGATATTTGTTGTTCATAAATTTTAATTCTCTCTGGGTTATTACCACTAATACTATTTAGTTGAGTTTCGATATTTTTACGAGCTTCTTTGTTTAAATAATCATTATTTTCTAAAATAGCTAAGGTGGTAACTAACCATTCTCTTGCTAGTAAAATTGCCTGAGTTCCCAAACCTTTTTCGGTGTACCACTTAATTAATAAATAGTGTTTCTTTATAACCAAGTTGGCTTCAGCTTTGCTGGATTTTTCTAAAGCAAATTGTGCATAATCTTGTTCAATTTTATCAATAATTAATTCAAATGGTTTGGCAAAAATTCCTATTTCTTTTCTAATTTCTTCACTGGAAAATTTTTCTAATTTGTGGGCTGATTCTAATAATTCTACTGGTCTAATAAATTGGATATTTTCAGAAATATTACTGATAGCAGTACCAAAGTTTCTTAGTTTTACGGGTTTAAATTCTTCTGTTTGTGCTTTTCCTGATTTGAAAAAATCAACTTGAATATCTTCTAATAGTTGTCCTAATTTTTGGGATGATCCAGTATTAATAAATGTATCGGTGGCAGTTAACCAGTCTAATAATTTAATGGCAGGGGTTAAATCAAAGATGGGCGCTTGATTTTTTTCTTGATTATATTGTCCATAATAAACTCCTTTTATGGTCACATTTCGGGCTTTTTCAAGGAAAGCGGAAGCAAGTAAAACAATTACAGGAATTGAACGAAAAGCGTGGGTAATATCAAAGATAATTTCACTATTTTCTGGCACTGATTCCACTACTTTATCAAATAATTGCCAGATGTCATCTTCTTCTGTGCCTGATTTTATATCAACATAAGATAAATTAAATTTATTATCAATTTTATTCCGTAGTTTATCGCCATGAGTATTGTTCGCTTCTTTGGTGATAAAAACTTTGATTTCTTCTACTTGAAAAAAATTAGCTATGGCATCGGCTACATATTCAGTTTGATAGGCTTTATTTTGCCATGTATAAGAGGTTAATTTATAATCACCAGTGCCGAGAAAACTTAGTAATATCATAATAAATGTCTATGTATTAAGTAGTTAATATTAATTTGATTAAAATAGCAAAATAATCAAGATATTATTTCAAAAAGATTTAACTATAGTTAGAATAAATGTCCTAAACGTTCTCTTAATTCTCTGATTGCTTCTTCTAAGTGTTTTTCTGTATAACCTGTAGTTTCAATGGATACACCTATTCTATTATCTTCGTCTTGATATAGATGAAGCCAAAAAATATAACGTTGATCTTTTGTTTTATAGTTAGATAATTTAATGTTATTATACGGTGCAGAAAAGGCTTTTTCATCATAATAAATTTTCTCAATCCAAGGAATTTCTGAGAGAATTTTTTGAGCTTTTTTCCATGTACTAGCTCGATGATGTGATTTGCCTTGTTGAAGGTTAAAAATATCTTTTCTATCTTTAGTTGAATGGGGTAATTCTGCTTTATAGTTGACATAACTAACTTTACCATTAACAGATAAAAAAGGCAGGTAAACTAAACTTTTATACTGTTCATGAATATAACAAACAGGCACTTGATAAGTGTTTCCAGCGAGTGCCATAATCATAGATTGTGCTTTAAATCCTCCTGTGGCTGCCAACGTTACATTTCCTTGAGCATTTTCAATTAATTCAGCTAATAAATCAGCCATTTTTTCTAAGACACTACCATTAACATCTATGTCATAATTAACCTCTGGTATTTCTCTGATTTTGATATTTTTTTGACCTAATTCTGTGAAAAATAGTTTTAAAATTTCAGCGCACTCCACCCCTGCTTTAGTGGCTGAATGTAACATGATAATTTCATCTTTAAATTGTAAATTAAGATGTAAAAATGTATTAGTTTCAGCACTAATTAACTCGAAGGGAGTTTGTTTCATCCATGTGATAGCTTCTTTGGTATTATGAATTATACTTTTATCTACCTGAGTATCTTTATAGTGCCAAGGGCGCTTTTTTTCGGGGGGTAAATTATAATCTTTATTAGTTCTTAAAGATGTCCCCACAGTCATAATGAGAGTTTCCATAATGATAATTAAATAAAGTTTAAATAGTTAAATATTTCTTGAGGGCAGATTTGCCAACTAGACAGAGAAGATATTACTGTTAGTGAATCTTGATTTTCTTTTATTTGAGGTTGTTGATTAGGTAAAAAAATCATAATAATTCTTTCTTGAGGATCAATTAACCACCCTAATTGACTACCATGATTAAGGGCAAATAAAATATTATCAATTACTCGAATAGAACTTTGTTGAGGTGACAAAATTTCAATGATCCAATCAGGAGCAATTTCAATATTATTAATAATTTCTCCTTGTTCATCTTTTGGTATTTTTTCCCAGTCTATTACACTTATATCAGGTACGATAGATCGATTGCCAAAACTGCAACGAAGTTCGGTAAAAGCAAAACATTTTTTATCTTTTAAACCCTGTTGGTTAATGACACTTGTTAAGCAAGTTTGGAGGGCGCTGTGCTTTCCTTTTGGCATTGGTTTTTCATGAATATAACCGTTAATAAATTCTTTAATCGGTTTTGTTTCTGGTAGTTGTAAAAAGTTAATTAAACTGATTACTTTTTCTGCTTGAGTAAACATAATTTTCTTAATTATTTACTATTTTAAAAAGTCGGTAGAAAATTTTTTCCCGTCACCCCATCCCCTCTCAACCCCTCCTAGCCTCCCCTTACGAAGGGGAGGAAAGAAGAAAGTTTTTAACTAGGATTTCTGGGTAAACCGCCATCATTTGCTAACATAGGCAAGGCAACTTTTGAACCGCTTGTGCGCTCATTTTCCACAAACCATTCAAATATTTTGACATCTGTACTAGGTTTGGTTTTTTTTCGGGGATAGTGAGTGGGTAATTTATCGCTATAGCCTTGAGTGGCTACCAATAAGGCTTTGATAAAGGATACCTCCTCAAACTGTTTCCCGTAGGATGCCGTTACTGCTTGTTTAAATTCCCCAATAGATGCTTCTTTTACTTTAACGTCTGGTTTGTTAACAGGTAAAAGACTACTATAGTATTCTTTCCAGTTTTCTCCTTTTCTCAAGTCGGTTTTATCCCAATCGATAGTTAGTTTTGCACTACCAAAGCCGAAGGGTTTGCCACCGCCAAAAAGATGATAATGTTTTTCAGGTAAGTCTAAGATGAATAGCAATGCGCCTAATTCTACGGTGGAAAGGTTAGTTATATCGATGTTAAAGGTAAATTCGGTATTCGGTTTAACCCACCCCAGAATCGAGCGATTTTGATCGTCTCTTTCGCTACCCGGTCTATAATATTCTTGATAATGTTTATTATTATCTTGTTGTATTCGATCTTGATTGGCTTTATCCCAGTGATTTTCGGGTAAGTTTTGATGGGGATATACTTTTCTTCCTCTTAAACTTTGGTCAGTATTATTATAGCTTTTAGCTTTATCACTACCCTTATCTAAGGGATTACCTTGTTTATCTTTGGCTTGGTAGAAGCGCGCTTGGGATGGTTGGGGTTGTCCTAATATATTTAATGGTAAGCCTTGATTACCGAATTTTTCAATACAGTTATCAGTGATGCAAGTTAAGGCATTGATACGCAAATTACCTTTGTATGAGCCTTTGCCTTTTTGCTTTACCCAGCCAAATACTCGATCCGCAGGGGATAGTTGTTCCATTTTTTCAGCAGGTTTCAAGCTATTGTCAAGTAAAGACACAGGAGAAAAGTCATATAAACCTCTAGTAATCATGACAGGATAAAGATTCAAAATTTGATAGTTGCTACCATTTTTGCGAACATGGGCATAACATAAAGTACCATCACTCAAATCTCTCTCCGCTTCTCCTCCTTTAACATGACGTGACCATCTTGCATTTTGTAAGGCTGGAGGTGACTGCATTCCTTTATCAATTTCTGCTTTATGAATATCTTGATAGTTACTAATTAATTCCTTCCATTTTTTTCTTAATTCCTCATTAAGAGGTATAGAAATAGGGGTTTCAGTATCAAAGAAAACTCTTTCGTCATGCTTATTATCGATATTTTTGTTAGTGATGCAAATATAGCCTTCTACTTGTTCCATAATACCAGTTGATTTATGAGAGTTTGAACTATGCCCTTGATTCGGTTGATTTCCTAAATTTTGTCCATGTGGTGCGATTTTTCTCACTTTCCAATAAGAAAACATCCGGTTATTATTACGAAGATTTATTTTTTCATACTTTTCTAACCAAGCAACAACTCTGTCACCATGATTCGGTAATTCATTATCTCTGTATTTCTGAGCATGATTACTAATATTAGGATTATTTCTGTTGTATCTTTCTAACCATGCCGCATACATTGCACCCTGTGGTTTGCCGTCATTGCCAATATCTGAGGTGCCACAGTATAAACAAATATTACCGTTTTCGATTCTAGCTGGTACAAGTTGTAAGCCAATAGAAGGAGGCATTCGATAGGCTAGTCTATCTTCGTGTTTTTCAAAGATACCATAACGGGAATTTGTGACCATTTCATAAGCAGTGCGGAGGGCGCCCTTCACTGAGGTAATAGGTAATAATGGTTTACCATCAGCGCCAACTCTGAGGGGATAGGTTTTATGTCCATTATCTTCGGTGGCGTTACCTGCATCGGGAATTAATAGGGGGGTTTTCGTGGTGAGTTTTACTGTTATATTGCCACTCCAATAATTTTCATGATATTTACCATGACCCATAGGAAGGCGATCGTCTAATTCTGAGTTATCATGATTGCGGGGGGGAGTAGGGATAAAGTTATAGGGGTTGCGGAAGTCTCCAGTTACTTTTATTGAAGATGTTGTGACTTTTGCCTTAGGTTGAGCTGAGATTTCCCAAGATTTACCTTTTTCTCGGATTTTTTGAGGTTGCCCATTTACTTCTTCTAATTCAACTATAAGCCCTTGAAGTTGTTCAATATTTTTTTGTCTTTTCTCACTTAACTCAACCGATAGTTGAAGCAGTGGTACTGCCAATTTTACAAGATTTCCTTTGAGATTAGTAAACTCTACTTGCAAATTTTTTCTCCTGCCTACTAATATTAATGTTCCTTCTGTCATTGCTTTTCTTTTAATTTACTAAGATTTACCAAATAGTTTGAACTGTTGATGCCGTGATTTTTGTATCACAAGTAATTAGGGGAAGATTTAGATATAAAGCAGTTGCCGCAATAATTCTATCGGGCATTTCTGGTATAATTTCCCTATCAATTTGAGATAAGCATTTAGCTATATTAAAGTCACAAGGAATAACTTTCCAATGATTATTATCATCATTTAAAATTTGCTCAATCATTGCAAGACAAATTTTAGGAATTTTACCTTTTTCTTCCAAGTAAATAATCTCAATAATAGAAATAGCAGAAATGTATATTTTTTCTGCATTATCAATGGCATTTAGTCCTTTACGGGAAAGTTTAGGAGATTCCATTAAATACCAAACAATAGCATGAGTATCTAGGATTAAATCTTTCATAAATCAATCTCCCGTGGAAAATTCCCCCACATTTCTTGTCTTGCTTCAGCAATATCTGCTTCTGAAATTGATAGATTAAATTGTTTCCATAAACCTTTTATTTGTTTTTTTACTTGAGGTTGATTATTTTTTTTAAATTGAAGAAATTGAATAAAATCTAATACCTCTTTTTGTTCTTCAATGGTTAGCTTTTGTAGATCGTTTAAAACCGTTTCTTGTAAAGTCATTTTACTTAACCTCCAAATTAATCAAGCGCCCTTCACCAACTCTTACATTCCCAAAATTATCCATAACCTGTAGATATTCACGAAAGTTTAAATAAACTCTTTTATCCTGTGATAATGGTGTAGAAATGGGGATGTCTAGGCTACCAATTCGAGCCGCCGATAGTCTTTGCCAATTATTATTTAATTGAGTTTTAGCTTTTTCACCCCATAATAAATATTTTTGATTAATGGTTTTAATTATATCAAGAGAATTTGATTCCGCTGATAAATAATTATCTAATTCATTTTCGGAAATTAAAACAGCTTTTCCTTTTCCTGAATTCTCATTTAACCATCTTAACTCATAATTTGGGTTAAAAATACGAGCTTCAAAAATGTAACTATCCTGATAATTGTTACTGATAATTTTATCATAACTATTTAATAAATTACCATCATTATCTAAAGTTAATAATTGACAGAATTGCGGAGCATAAACCAAAGCAACAGCGCCCTCCAAAACAGATAAACAATTAGTAATTGCGTCCGATAAAGTAATATTTTCCGATGATTGAGAATATAAAGAAATAGTCATTAATTAATTACCTCCATTTAACCATAATTGCCAATGAGAATTTAAACTGGTTAATAAACCATTATCTAAGTTTTTAAAACTTGTTAAAGTCACTTCAGAAAGGGCTTTTAATTCATCATCAAGACCTTTACCATTAATTGTTACTTCTTTAACATTAACAGCGCCCATCCCCCGATTCACACCGAAACCGATAGGAATTTTTGACTCCATAAAATCTCTTAAAACCAACAAAAATAAAGCCAAACTAGGTAAAAATAACTTGTCATTATACTGTTTTAAACGCTGTAAATTGATGCTGATTTCGATGGGTTGCCAATTCACCCCAAAAGGTTCAAGAGTAGTATATAAAAAACCCTCCGCAGCGCCCCCCACCCAACGATCAACCGCCCCATGGTATCCTTGTTGAGTATGCTGTAAACCGATATTATTGAGGCAATTTCTTAAACTGCTATCGCTGGTAGCATCAGTAATACTCGCCCATTGATGTGATGTCATCGGTATAGTTGCAAAACAGTCATCCACCGCAAAACAACTCAAATAACCCAACTGGTTTTGATTATCGTCTAACTCCGCCGGCGCACCAAACAGAGTTTTAATTAACTCTAACTTCACTTGTTGATCAAATTTGTCTTTATGCTCATAATCAAGAGAATGATTGCAAACAGTGCGAATAATTCTTTCTGCTTGGCTACGCCATACCCCCTTTAAACTACTACCGGGAATAACAAAAGTTAAACTGCTATCCACTCGACTGACAAGGGGTAATATATCTACAGCCATACCATCCCCCTCTGATTTAACCATTACAGCGCCCTTCGCCGACCATTTAATGGTAATGTCGAGCTTATTTTGACAATTTTGACCTGAAGCATAAAGACTGCTCCAATCAACGATTTTAGCTTGATTGTTGAGAATATCTAAAATTCCTGTGGGAGAAGATAAATCTTCCTCAATGACTTTTTCATCATAAAGTTTCACCCTGCCTAAACCTCGACTTTTAGCCGCACCGAGATAAATTTCCCCTTCCTTCAAAGCGCAAATAAGTTGCGCAAAAAGATTTTGATAGTCTTGCCAATCACTTTCGGATAAAGTGTTATCTCTTTCAAAAATAAGACTAAGGGGAATTGTCACCCCTTTAGGTAAGATAGCACGATCAAACTTCATACCGTCAGAAGCAGTGCCAGAATATCTGTCAATGGCGACACCATCACGGATTTCCATGATAGTAGAGTTGATTACCGCATCTTCCACAATAACAAAACTAGCATGACCTTTATCTCCTTTTTCCTCTTGAAAACCCCAAATTTCATCGGTAATTTTAGGGTTAAGGGTAGCTATATAAGCGCGCATCGCCCCTGCTAAACTGGTGGCAGGTATATAAAATTTACCTTCTCCATTAACTGCTAAAGCCATATCGGTGTCGGCATTACCGCCAACGCCACCAACGTGAATGGGGCTACAACTGATGAGATTACCAGTTATTCTATATCGTGAGTGAATTTTTCTTGCCATATTTTTAATTGATATTAATAGTTAATGTAGGTTGTGGTTGAGGTAACGAAACCCAACAATATTGATCTTTTTTGACTGTTTCTCTTCATTTGTTTAGCGTAATTTTATTTTTGTTGGGTTGCACTTCGTTTAACGGGGTTTCTTTCCAGTAATTTTATTTTTGTTGGGCTGCACTTCGTTTAACGGGGTTTCTTTCCAGTAATTTTATTTTTGTTGGGTTGCACTTCGTTTAACGGGGTTTCTTTCCAGTAATTTTATTTTTGTTAGGTTGCACTTCGTTTAACCCAACCTACTGGCTTTCTTCCCAATCTCGTTTATGCGCACGAATCATGGCATCAATAAAAGTACGAATCGCTTCCGCCCAAAGTTCTTGTTTTAATTGGTTTTCAGCGTTTTGAGTTACAGTTAAATCAGTAGGTAATTTTAAATAATCCCAGATTTTCCTTTCATCACTGATTAAATTACGAATCAACCTTAAGCTATTTCCTGCCCATTTTTCTCTACGATTAGGCGAATCTTCTAAAGCATTAATCCAGCTAATAACTTGATTTCTATCATTTTGACTTTGTAACTTGCTAGTAACTGAACGTAATGCCCCTAATTGCGTCATGGGTGGTTTACTTTCTTCCCCATGAATTTCTAAACCTAAATACTCTTTTCTTTTTTGTTTATCAGAAGCTAAAGAGAAGGCTTGTTGTCGGATGGCTTCGCGCCATGCTTCCTTTTCAATAATTCGGGCATATTCATAAGCAGTATCATTATTTTTAATGTCGATGGGTTTAGATTTTCCCTTGTCATTATTACTGCTAGTCTCAAGAGGTTCTAAACTTGATAAAGGGGTAGTTAGTAAAGGATCATTAAAACATATTTGCCCATAACCTTCTACCCTTCTTTCTCCGATACCTTCCATTGCCACTTGAGAAAGTTTATTGGTGTCTAATTCTCCTGTGATGTTGTAAACAAAACAACTTCCGGCTTGAATGCCTACCAAAGAAGGGCGAGATAACCCCCAGCGCCCTTGCCATGATTCGGTGCGTCTTTGTCTGAGAAATTTTTTCTCGGTTTCTTCCAATTCAACACCTAAAGCATTTTCGAGGGTTTGACGTAAAACATTTATATCAGCAGTGGGATTAAGTCTTTCATCTCTCAACAGTAAGTCTGATAACAACCAGACAATTAATTGATTGTTTTTGATGTTGACAGAACCTTGATGAAGTTGGGGTTTTTGAGTTATCTTTAAAGTTATTCTGCCATAGTCATCTTTTTTTGATTGCCCAATTGCATAACTACCATCTAAATTTTTCCACCATTGTGGTTTTTGGCTAGTGAGGTGATTAAAAACATCTGCTTTGAGACGGATTTCCCCTTGAAATTTCGTATTAGGTGCAATAGCAGAATAACTATAAACTCCCCCTACGTCACTACTCGGGCGCTGGATTTCATCTTCGATGGTATTGTGGGTATAAATCTGAATTTCTACTTCGGGATTCGTTGGCAAATGTTGCCCCGAAAATTGCCCAATATAACCTCCTTTGACACCCTTTAATTGTAAGGTGGAGGGCGCTTCTTCTACCAAGCGATTATAAACATTACCTTTATCTAATCCTCCATTCAGTTTATCAGCAGAAAGACAAAACGGAGTGGGGCGACTGGGTAAACCATCACTGCTGATAGTGGCATTGGTAATCACCATACTACCCTTACTAATAGCCTCAGACACGTTTAACCATTGCCCTAATTTGCGGTGTAAATTTCGTAAAATATACTTAGCCGGGATATAATCCAAAGTCTCTACGATATTACCGACAGTGCGACTATTCACGATGAGGGGCGCTAGGGTAATAATTTCTACTGGTAAGATATACCATTGGGAATTTTGTATCTCAGGATGTTGAGAATCAGTCACCAAAGAAATTTCTTGATACTCAGGAGGAGAAGGAGGAGTTTTACTCAAATGACTTAAATAATTATCAACTTTAAACCCTGATAAAACCACTTTACACTTTCCAGCGCCCCTCCTCCTTTTACCACCCATTCTCTCTACCATCTTACTGCCGGCAATTAACAACGCCTCAGCAATAGCTTTTTCAGCAGAAGTGACATAATCAGGATAATTTAACTGACAATCTTTTGACTCTAAAACCGCGCCTTTTCTAATCATCTCCTCAAAGCGCAAAAAATCTGGTTTAGCGCATCCCGTTTTATCATCAATACCGATACCCGGTTTAACAAAAGCCAAAGCATCTTTAACTTTAACCTTCTTTGTATCAGTCAAAGAATTTTTGAGACTATCAGGAAAATGAGCAGACCTTAAAGAAACCATAGCAGGTTGAGGGGAAGATTCTACAACCCCTTCAGCCAAAGCTGGTTGACTGCCAAAGAGAAAATCAACCCACTTATGCCAAGCCCCATTGTCATTACCGCCATCTAAACCCAACGCCACCAACTCACAAGAATCTCGTAAAATTCCCGTTAAAGTTTTGGCAGGAATATAAGGCAAACCGTCTTTATCTCTTTGTACAATAGCATCAATATCGCCCCTTGATTGACCTAAACCGATATACCAATCGCTTAACATCGTTACCTTAATTGTAAAAACCATAAATTCTCCTTCAGTTTGTAGTCAAGGCTTTAGCCTTATTTTTCATTAGAAATTTAAACAAAATCAACTGCATCCAAAGCATCTAAAAAACTGGTGATATAAACATTATTACTTGTGTTTTTTGTGGCATTAATAGGCATTATTTGAAATAAAGATTTATCACTTTCAGCTAATTCCTTAGTAATATCTTTATAACGTTGATAAATCAACTTAAATCTAGCGTCTGCTTCCTCTTTACTAACAAAAATTGCTGAACGCAAAGCATTAGATTGAGTTGGTGGTAAATAATCTTTATCTTTATCACTTTCTTGAGCATTTTGCTTATTTTTAGTCAGTAAATTAACTTTATCTACAAATTTATCCCAATGATAAAAACTTGCCCATTGTTTACTTAATTCTGTTGCTTGATCTAATTGATTTAAAGGTGTAATTACAAACGGGCGCTTATATAATTTTGTGTTATCTCGCAACTGTAAACGATCTCTAATTAACTTTAAATTAACCCCACTAGAATCATAAACAATATGAAAATCTAAAGCGGAACAAGATACAGTATTATTAGCTTCATCTTGAACATTATTTTTAACAGTTTTTGCTGATTTTAAGAGGGATTCTGCTAAATCATAACCTACAGAAAAAGGAAAATGAGGTTTGACAATGGCAATCCCAGCACAAGCTGATAAACCTTCCGATTGTAAGGCTTTTTCACTAATTTCCTTGATAATATTACCAACATCTTGTAAGTTATCTCTAGCGGTTTCTTTTTCAAAAGCTAATAGAAATTTTTGGGTAAATTCTAAGGCTTTTTTGCCATCACAAACTACTGTTAAATCATCCCCTCCTAATACTAAAGGAATAACGGGTAAAACTTTCTTAATTTTATTTTTTTTAATCTTTCTTTTGCCATCATCTTCAAATACTTTAATTGCTTCTTGAAAAGCATTTTGAGTACACAAATCTAAGGCTAAAGAAAAGCGTCTTAATTTATCAATATAATCTCGATTATTGTTAGCATATTTGTAAAAATTCAGAAAAATTTGACCTAAACCATTACCATCAGCATGGACAATTCCTAACCATTCTGGTGTAAAACTTTTTTCTAAATCATTAGTATTACTAGGAAATTTTAAACTACTTTCTTGGATTAATTGATTCATTCTTTGTAAAGAATCATCAGCATTATTTCTTTTAGCAAAACTTCCTGCTGATAAAGGAATTTTGTCATTTTCTGGATTAGTTTCTAAGTGCGAAGCAGGTAAACCGCTAGTATTGCAATCAACAATAATAGGCAATTTTAAAAACCGAAATTGAGGGGATAAAAGCTGAGATTTAGCTTCATCTAATTTCTCATAGACTTCTTTTACAGCATTTTGAATGGGATTATGCCAATCAAACTTCACATATACGCCACAAACGTCGATGGAGGGCGCTTGTTGTAAACATTTTAGGTTAATTTGAGTGATAATATCTTTTGCTGTATCCTCTTTTTTGGTTATTAATAAAGCCTTACCTGATACGGCGTTAATAATTTCTACTTCTGAGTCATCATTTTCGATAGGGGGATTATCCTTCACTTCTAAAAGAGTTTTACGAAATGAATCTCCATCTTGCCATTTTTGTAACTCAGAATTATTGGTAATATTTCCGATAATTTCCGATAGCCATTGTGTGCCGACTCGATAGGTTAATTCTGACGCGCCAATATTTTCTTTTAATTTATTGGTGGCAAAAATGAAATTTTGGTTGCCCGATGTTTCTATTAAGACTAAAAACATTATTTTTGGTGATTTTATAATTAAGTAAACTGATGGAGATACCTATTGTTAGTTAGTCTAAATGATTAAAACCATTAAAGACATAACCACACTGATAGGATTTTAGACGAATAATTTTAATGAGAGACAAGAAAATTAATATTTCGTAAAATTGATTCTCTATTTATCTATCAGGAATATTTTGTCAAATTATGCAAATCGAGAGAATTTTTTTTGAGAAGAATTTTTGTGATATGTCATAAAGTAGTAAAATTGTTGTCAATCAATGGATTAAAGCAACATTAATTTTTAGTTTGTGTGTGAATAGTAACCCATTATCATCTTTAGGCGATTTAACTTGGACGGATACTCATGATTTAGTTATTCTGGAATTTAAACTATTGGCAGAGAAAGATTATTATTTATTTCCTGACTATAGTAAGGGTTTACACGCTTGGTTTTTAGATCAAGTGCGACAGTTATGCCCTGATTTATCCCAAAGACTTCATGATTATCCAGAAGAAAAGGGTTTCACTATTTCTCGTTTACAAGGTAATTATTTAGAATTAGAAAACAAAGTTTTTCTCAAACAAGATTCTGTTTATAGTTGGTATTTATCGATTTTCTCCCCAGAATTGATGAAATGGTTAAAAATTTGGTTTGATAAATTTCCTTCTCATTTAGGTTTACATCATGCACCGTTATTGATACAAGAGGTAAGATTTTCTTCAGCGCCCTCCACCTACGAAAATTTATGGCAGAGTAAATTAATAACGAATTTTTCTTTAACGTTTTTATCTTGTACCAGTTTTCGCCGTCATAACCATCATTATCCCTTGCCTCATCCTCCCAATTTGTTTCAAAGCTATTTGCGCCGTTGGAATCAATTTTCTCAAAAAGTATTTTCTCAAGATAGTTTTATCGACTGGGTTGATAAATTTGTAATTATTCGTCAATACAATTTGCAATCAACCAAGGTAGCCGGAGGAAAAAAAGGCAGTGTTACAGGTTTTATCGGCTCCATTGAATTATATTTAGGACATAATTATCAAGATTTTGGTGATTATAGTCAACTTTTCTCTACCTTATGCCGTTTTGCTCTTTATTGTGGCACGGGACATAAAACTACTTTTGGCTTAGGTTATACTCGTTTAGGTTGGGCAGAAATTGATAATAATACTGTAGAGCAAACAGAAAATAGTTTATCAGGGAGAATAGATGAATTATTAGCTATTTTTTTGGCGAAAAAAGGGACAAAGGGTGGTAATCGTGCTAAAAATATTTGTATAAGTTATGCGGAAATAGTAGCTAAAAAAGAATTAGGTCAATCTTTACAAGATATTGCCCTAGAGTTAGAGATGCCCTATGAAACAGTGAAAACTTACTCAAAAAGAGCCATGAAACTTCTTGGTGCAAAAACATAGTTAGGGTGTGCTGAAAAAGTATTTTGGTGAGGGGAGGTGTCAGGTTTCGGGTGTCAGGTATCAGGTGAAATGCTTATAAATTAAAGAGTTAAGCTAAATATTTATGTTTCATAAATTGCTCATTTGTATCAATAATTTTTGATTTGGGTAGAGAAAAGAGGGCATTTTTTGGGAAAAAAGGCTATTTCTGGCACTTTTTTAAGATTTTATTATACTTAAAACCTTTGTTTTAAAAGGGTTTTGATTTATTCAGCAAAGCCTAATTATTCACAATACACTTGTGTTTTTGTTAAAAATATAACGCTTCAAAACCTTGATTTTTCATTCTTTAACCTAAAACCTAACACCTGACACCCGAAACCTATCCTCATCAAACCCGAAATAAAATTGATCCGTAATGGTAAATTGTTTGCTACTCTCTAAAAAATAGGCACTTTACCGTTATTACAAGTTAACTGAGCATAAATACTCATGGTTGAACAATTAAATTTATTGAATCAAGGTCAAATAATTTCCACGGCACTACATACGGAAATGGAGCGCTCATATTTGGAATATGCCATGAGTGTGATTGTGGGGAGGGCGCTACCTGATGTGCGCGATGGTTTAAAGCCTGTCCATCGGCGTATTTTATATGCTATGTATGAATTAGGATTAAGCCCGGATCGTCCTTTTCGGAAGTGCGCTAGGGTAGTTGGAGACGTTTTGGGTAAATATCACCCCCATGGCGATCAATCGGTGTATGATGCGCTGGTGCGTTTAGTGCAGGATTTTTCTAGTCGTTATCCTCTTTTAGCCGGGCATGGTAATTTTGGTAGTGTGGATAATGATCCTGCTGCCGCCATGAGATATACTGAAACACGGTTGGGGGCGCTGGCTTTTGAAACCATGCTAGAGGAAGTTAACGAATCCACCGTTAACTTTAGTGGTAATTTCGACAACTCCCAACAAGAACCCGTTGTACTACCTGCAAAACTTCCTGTATTACTCCTCAATGGTTGTTCAGGTATTGCCGTGGGTATGGCGACAAATATCCCCCCTCACAATCTCGGTGAAATTGTCGATGGCTTAGTTGCGCTGATTGACAATCCCGACTTAACTGATGATAAGTTAATGAAGTTAATACCGGGACCTGATTTTCCCACGGGGGGCGAAATTATCGATCAAGCTGGAATTAAAGATGCTTATTTGACGGGTAAGGGCATTATTCCCGTGCGCGGAGTGGCAACCATTGAACAGCTAAGGATACAAAAGAAACGGGGCAAGGAAAGAACTGCTATTATCGTGACAGAGTTACCTTTTCAGGTGAATAAGGCTGGATGGATTGAAAAGGTAGCAGATTTAGTAAATCAAGGCAAAATTAATGATATTGCTGATATTCGGGATGAAAGCGATCGCACGGGGATTCGAGTGGTAATTGAGTTAAAACGGGATGCAAATCCTCAATTTATTCTGGAGCAATTATACAAACAAACGGCTTTACAAAGTAATTTTGGGGTAATTATGCTCAGTTTAGTTAATAATAAACCCTGTCAGTTATCCTTACGAGAAACTTTACAAGAATTTTTACAATTTCGAGAAGAAACTTTAACTAGACAGTATAATTATGAATTGGTTGATAAGCAAGAAAAAAGCCATTTATTGCAGGGTTTATTACAGGCTTTAAATGATCTTGATTTAGTGATTAATATTCTCAGAAATTCCCCTGATGGTACAACGGCAAAAAATGATTTACAACAGGCTTTAAGTATTAGTGAAGCTCAAGCAAATTCTATTTTAGCTATGCCTTTAAGAAGGTTAACTGGTTTGGAAAAACAAAAGATTGAACAGGAATATACCGATTTACAAGGCAGAATTACTGAATTGCAAGGGCTATTAGCAGATCGTCATGAGTTATTAAAAGCATTAAAAAAAGAATTAAGAACTTTTAAGCGTAAATTTGGGGATAGTAGAAGAACAAAAATTATTAGTTTTATTCCTAAGAAAGAAGAAAAAAAAGAAACTAAAATTAATCAAAAAAATAAAGATAATGAGGGACAATTACCGTTAGTTTATGATAACAATTTAACTGATGATGCGATGGTGCAAATTAGTGCCAAAGGTAAAATTTATTGGCAACCAAAAGAGGCAATTTTAACCACACCTATGGTTAAGAAAAATACTGATTTAATTGTTTATCAAGAACCGATTAAGGATAAAAAAGAAATTATAGTTATTATTGATAATGGCAAAGCCTATCCTCTTTCTGTGGCTGATATTCCCCGTCATCCTACGAAACAAACCATCAATAAATTAGTATCACCCAGCGCCCTCCAGCAAGATCAAAAACCGATCAATTATATTACTATCACTCCTGAAAATAAAGGAAAAACTTTATTATTAGTCACGGCTGGAGGTTATGTAAAAAGAATTACGGTGAGTGAGTTAGATGGCATTGGTAATCGAGGTTTTACCCTGATGAAATTAAAAGAAAATGATAGTTTATTTTATCTTGCGGTGGCGGAAGATGGACAAGAATTGGTAACGGCTACCAGTGGCGGAAGGGTATTACGTCACAGCATTAATCAAGATAACATGGCAGTGATGGGGAAAGGCGCGCAAGGAAATTTAGCCATTAAACTGAATTTTCGAGAAAAAATTATCGGTTGTCAGGTGGTGCAGAAAAAAGATAATTTATTGTTAATTTCGGCGGATGGTTATGGCAAAATTCTCCCCGTCACTAATTTACGCGCTTTAAGTATCGGCAAAACTGGCGGTTTGGGTAGTCAAGGTTTCCGTTTTAAGGATAAAGAAGATTATTTAGTGGCGATGTTAAAACCCAATAATAGTAAAACTGTCATTGTTTCTACTAATTTAGAAAAACGCACCATTATTGACATTGATAAAGTATCAAATAATGAAGCAGGAAAGGCTTATGACGGGGGGAGGGCGCTGGTTAAACTAGCTAATGATGAAAAAATTGCCCTCGCCGTAAATTGGTGGGGCTAAATCGGTATTAATAAAGTGATGGGCAAAGGGAAGAAAAAATGTAGAATTTAGAATTTAGAAAACAATTACTTCTGCATTCTTCATTCCTCCCATTATCCATTGTCTATCATAAACCTTGTTGTAATAGTTTGAGGTGCGCCAATTGCTGACTTTGTCGCTCAATTTGCATAGACAAAGAATTACAGACTAAATCACACAACTCAAAAACAAAAGGATTAGCAATTTGATAATAAACGTTAATACCCTTTTGACTACGACTAACTATCCCTGCTTGAGCCAAAATTTTAAGGTGTTTAGAAACGTTAGCTTGTCCTAATTCTGTTATGTTAATAATCTCAGTGACATTTTTTTCCCCCGTGCGCAAACAACAGACAATATTTAATCGACTAGATTCTGATAAAACCTTGAAAAAATCAGCCACTAATCCTAAAGCAAAAGGGGACATTTTTGCCATGAGACAATCATTGCTAGTTTTATTTTCTGTGGTAGTGAAAGTTGGTATTTCTGATTTTATTTCCATTATCTAGTTAAGAATTTTTAGTCAAATTTTTACATTGATACTCTATTTTCTATGTTAGATTATCTTGAAATGTGAGTGAAAGACCCCCGTGGAATTTCTCAACAAAAAAATACCCACTGAAATCAACGGGGGATGTAAACGAACCAACAAAAAAATCG
>JACYMF010000032.1 GCA_015272165.1 Cyanobacterium sp. T60_A2020_053 | reverse complement strand
AATTATGAATTATGAATTATGAATTATGAATTATGAATTATGAATTATGAATTATAAACCCTCCCTTTCTCCCCTTCTCCCTTTCTCCCTTTCTCCCTTTCTCCTCTGCTTCCCCTTTGCCCTTTTGACGAATTGTGATAGACTCAAATCGTTATCAACAATGAATCAAGATGAAATTAGGAGTAGCAGTCATCGGCGGAGGGCGCTGGGGTAGTAATTATGTTCGTCTCTTACTCGATCACCCTAAGTTTGTGTTACGGGCGCTGGTAGATTCCTGCCCCCTAAAATTGCAAAAATGTCGAGAAAAATATCATCTTGATGAGCAAAAAATCCCCTGTTTTCAGAACTGGCAAGATATAACTCATGATAATTTAATTAAAGTAGTAATTGTTGCCACTCCTGCCACTACCCATTATCATTTAATTAAGGCTTTATTAAATCTTGGCTATCACGTTTTAGCAGAAAAACCCCTCACTACTAATTCCCTTGAATGTCTGGAATTAACTCAACTAGCTAAACATCATGATTTACAATTATTTGTTGATCATACTTATCTCTTTAATCCTTATGTTGTGCAATGTAAAAAGCTAATTAATGAGGGTAAATTAGGTAATCTTCGATATGGTTACGCTAGTCGAACTCATTTTGATGCTATTCGCTCTGATGTTGACTGTATATGGGATTTAGCCATTCACGATTTAGCAATATTTCATTTCATTTTAGAGCAAAAACCTTTAAAATTACAAGCAAAAGCTAATTATTTTTTAAGAGAAAATATTGCTGATGTAGCTTGGTTGAAATTAATTTATTCTGATAATTTTGTGGTGGATATTCATGTTAGTTGGTTAAATCATGATAAGCAAAGAAAATTAACAATAGTAGGAGAAAAAGCAAGTTTAATTTTTGATGAAATGTCTTCATCAATTTTGACTTTAAATTCTGCTAGTTTAAGAGAAGAAAATGATAATTTCTGCCCTGAAAATAAAAACCAAGAAACATTTAATTTTGCTCCGTTTAATACCTTAGAAATTGTTTTAGATGCTTTTTGGGATAATGTCACCCCAGCGCCCTCCACCGTTTGCGGTAGTGGGGAATTAGCCACAGATTTAGTGAAAATATTAGAAGGATTTAATCAATCATTAGCAAAGGAAGGAGTGTGGATCGACTTTCAAAAGTAGAAACTATTAGATAGCTCCATAAATTATTGTTTATAGGCTCGTAGGGGTTGAATATTATTCAACCCTTCATGGCTTCAATCCTAGCCCTATTTTTGGAAAGGTTTATTTTAAATAAAAAAAATTGTGTCAAAATTAACCACTATTAGTGTCAAGAAATATTAAGCTAGAAAAAGGAACATTATAAGCAATTTAAAGAACAGCGCCCGTCGCCCATGGCAGAAAAATCAGTGATCGGAAAAGTATATTTAGTTGGTGCAGGACCCGGCGATCCGGGATTATTAACCATTAAAGGCAAAGGAATTTTAGAATTAGCGGATGTCGTAGTATATGATGCCTTGGTGAGTCCAGCAATTTTAGCCATGATTAATCCCCACGCCGAAAAAATCAACGCAGGGAAAAGAAAAGGGCGCCATTCCCTACGGCAAAGCGAAACTACTCAACTTCTGATCGCCAAAGCCCAAGATAACGCCATTGTCGTGCGCTTGAAAGGCGGTGATCCTTTTGTCTTTGGTCGAGGCGGTGAAGAAATGGCAGACTTAATTAAAGCTGGTATTTCCGTAGAAGTAATACCGGGTATTACCTCAGGTATTGCCGCCCCTGCCTATGCAGGAATCCCCGTCACCCATCGGGGTTATAGTTCTTCAGTCACCTTTGTAACAGGTCATGAATCCGTGGGCAAGTACCGCCCAGAAGTGAATTGGAGGGCGCTAGCCCAAGGTTCAGAAACCATCGTAATTTATATGGGTATTCATAATCTCCAGCAAATTATTCCGCAATTACTTTCTGCCGATTTAGCGCCCTCCACCCCTATTGCTTTGATTCGTTGGGGTACAAGACCAGATCAAGAGGAATTATATGGTACATTAAGTAATATCATTGAGTTAGTAGAAAAAACAGGTTTTGAAGCACCCGCCGTAGCGGTAATTGGTCGAGTAGTGGATTTCCGCACTGAAAATTTTAGAAAATAAATTACATAGGTTTTCAACTTACAAATAGAAAATATTACTCCCCTCTCCTATGGGAGAGGGGTTGGGGGTGAGGGTAAAGCATTTTGATACCCACTTTGAAAAACCTTTTAAGAGGGATTACTTCTGGATCAGATAGAATTACTATAGTTAGTTAAAAAAGTCTTTATTTTTAATTGTTTTGGGGTTATGGCAAAGAACTATTTTCATTTAGGCACTGACAGAGATTTAGACTTAGTTTATAACGAGGCTTTGTTATGGTTTAAGGGCAGACAATACGAAGTAGAAGGAATTTTAAAAAATCAAATCTATGTAATTCAAGCCCGAAAAACCGGCACAATTCGCACCCTTTTAGGCACAAATATAGCCTTTAAATTGAAAATTTATATCTCTGATACTAATGCTGATGAATTGATTTTGGAAACTTCACGGGGGAAATGGGTTCAAAATATTGCTGGGGCAAGTTTTACGGCTATTTTTACGGGAGGGTTAAGTTTTTGGACTGGGGTGACGGGCGCTGGTTGGACTTTAATCTTAGAAAATGAACTAATTAACCACTTACAAAAAGCCTGTCGTCTCAACCGTATTCAATCAGTGAGTGAAACCAATTCTGTTGAATTTAACAAAGTACCAAAAAATAACTATCCTGTTTCTGAATCAATTAATCCTAACCAAAAACAGGTACTTTTAGAATTAAAAGAAGAAATAAATAAATTACAGTCTGCTTTTAGTAGTGGCATTTTAACAGAAGAAGAGTTTAAGCGTAAGAAAGCTATTCTACAATTAAAACTCGATGATTATGAGATTGATTGCCTCATGGAAGGTAAAATTAAAAACTTAGAAAAAGCCTTTGCTGACGGTATTCTTACTCAGGAAGAATTTTTAGAAAAACTAGAAAATTTAGAGTCAAAAACCAAAGAAGAAATTAACAAAGAAAAGTATTTATCAAAACATGGTTTAACAATTACGAAGTTAAAAGAAGCCCTACAACATGGCATTATTACTCAAGCAGAATATGATCGTAAAATTTCGACTTTATCTTAAAGCGGAGACAAAATGATTTGATCATATATTTGCCCCTTTGTCTATAGTTTACAGTAATGGAAGTTAGAATTTACCAGACTAGAGAAGGAAAACAGCCGTTTATCAAATGGTATGATGGTATAAGAAACCAATCTTATCAGTTACGAATCCGTAATAGGTTGCGTCAAATTACCATTGGTAATTTTGGTGATAGTAAACTTGTGGGAGATGGCGTCTATGAATTAAGATTTTTTTTTGGCAACGGTTATCGAGTTTATTACGCTAAAGAAAGTAATGTTATCGTTTTACTTTTGTGTGGAGGAGATAAATCAACTCAACAAAAGGACATAAATCAAGCAAAAGTTTATTGGCAAGATTATCAAGAAAGAAACAGATGAAACCTTATACTAAATTTGAAGATTGGCATTTAGAAAAATTAGCCTCACCATTAGAAGCAAGGGCTTATTTACTGATAGCGTTAGAAGATTATGAAAATGACCATAACACTGAAGCCTTTTTGTTAGCTATTCGTGATGTTGCTAATGCAATGGGCGGTATTGAAAAATTGGCTGAGGAAACTAACCTTAATCGTCAAAGTATTTATCAAACCTTTTCAGGTGATGGAAATCCAAGATTAGATGTTCTACTCTAACTAAAAATCATTGATAGAAATGTTCGATTTATGAAAAGTCAGTGTTTGGCGAAGGTTTTTAATTTATAAGCATTTCACCTGAAACCTGCAACCTGCAACCTGATACCTGTCCTTATCTGGCATTCTTGCATCGAACTTAGGTCTAATTAATTAAAAGGTTCAAATTGTAAGAAAAAACAAGTACCATGATCATCAGAATTAACGGTCATTTCTCCATCTAATTGTTGAGTTAACAAGCGCACGAGGCGCAATCCTAAAGAGGGGCTATCTTCCCAATCCAACTGAGGAGGTAATCCTTTACCGTTATCTTTGACTTCCAAACAAATATGTTTCGGTTGACACACTTTTAAATTAATAGTTACTTCCCCTTTCCCTGCTGGAAAAGCGTGTTTAAAAGCATTCGTCACCAACTCATTAATCAATAACCCGGCAGGAATAGCCGTTTCAATATTGAGATAACATTCCTCTAAGTTAGTAATGGGTTTAATGCCTCCTTGATTGTAGGAAAAGAATAAATTAGACACTAAACGCTTGATATAATCAGCAAAATTAATCTCCGAAAGGTCATCAGATTGATACAGTTGTTCGTGAATAACTGCCATAGTTTGAATACGATTTTGACTATCATGGAATAAATTACGCACAGCTTCATCTTCCACATAGGTTGATTGTAAATTCAATAAACCGGAAATGACGTAAAGATTATTTTTCACTCGGTGATGAATTTCTTTGAGTAAAACTTCTTTTTCTTGTAATGACTTAAATAATTTTTCCTCTGCTTCATGGCGCTGAGTGACATCAGTGGAAATACCATCAATACTTACGGCGCACCCATACCGATCATAAACGATGTGAGACCTTTCCCGAATCCATCTGGATTGACCATTAGCAAGAATAATTTTATACTCTAATTCCCATTTTTTATTGGTTTCATTTTGCAAAATGCCCAGTTTGTAACTTTCCAAAATTTCTGCCCAAATATTTTCTACTAATTGTCGGTATTCGGGCGCTACCATATCTAATAGAAGCCTTCTGTCTGCTAAGATTGACGGTGGAGAATGACCATACAAAATTTCACAAGCTGGGTTAATATAGCGCAAATTCATGTCAGGTAATGACATTGACCATACTACATCTTGTAGTGAACTAAGAACACTGTTCAAACGAGATTCACTTTTTTGTAAAGATTCTTCGGCTTCTTTACGGTCACTTATATCATTAATGACGGCGATAAAGTAAGAAGGCTCAACAGCAACCCATACCACTGACATGGTTAAATTAATCCAGAGGAAATCTTGATCAGCGCCCCTCATCCTAATCTCGCGCTCAAATGTTGCCCTTTGACTTGCCAATAATTCCGATAAATCCGTGAGGGTATCAGACACATCATCGGGGTGAATTAAATCATGAAAATCTAACTCCGCTAAATCTTGACGAGAATAACCAGTTAATTGGCTAAATTTATCATTAACCAACACTAATTTACCGGGTAAGCTAACCTGTAAAATACCTACTGCCGCCTGATTAAAAATACTGCGGAATCTTTCTTCACTTAACTTTAAGCGCAGTTGAGCCAAGCGCACTTCCTCTATATCTTGCCCACAGGCGATAATACCAATACCTTGCCCTTGGGCATCAGTGAAACGGTTAACATTCCATAACAAAGTTCTTTCCGTGCCATCCGCCACCATGACTTTACTTTCTAAATTCCGTTGCACCTGACCTTCCGTGAGGGTATGATTAAGAGACGCCCTCAAACCTTGTCTGTCGGAGGGCGCTACAAACAAGAGAAAGTAATCTTCCCCTAATACCGAATCTCGACTCCAACCAAAAATTTTCTCCGCTTCCTCATTCCATTCCATGATACGATAACGTTGGTTTAACACCACCAAAACCGTTCCAGCCGTCTGTACAAAAGTTCTTAATTGGGTAGTGGTTTGTTCTAACTCTTCCGTACGATCTTTTACCCTAATCTCCAACTCCTCATTAAGCCCCCGCAACTGCTCTTCCGCTTGTTTTGCTAGTGTAATATCTCGTGCTACAGCGTAAATAGTGCCTTCCTCGTAGGGTAAACTTTTCCAAGCCAACCAACGATAATAACCCTCTGAGGTGCGCCAACGGTTTTCAAAATTTTGACTAGGAAAACCCCGACTTAATCTTTCTAATTCCTCGGCAGTAATCTCCACATCGTCGGGATGCACAAAGGAAAGCATATTTTGATTAATCATTTCTGCTTCGCCATAACCTAAGGTAGTGGAAAAACTGGAATTAACCCGTTTAAATGAGCCATCCACCCCAGCAATACAAAACATATCCAGAGACAAATTAAAAAAGTAATCTAGTTGCCGTTGGGATTTCGTGCGCTCCATTGCCGTTGCCAACACGTTAGCCACCGTTTGTAAAAAATTTACCTCTTCTGAGCTAAACTTACGATGACCAGAACTATAAACCCCGATGATACCAAAATAATTCTGATCATTGCCGATATTGGTGAGGAGGGCGCCCTTCACCCCAGTATTATGTAAAAAAGGAGGAGGACTAAATCTCGTTTCAATCAATAAATCCTCAGTAATTACTGGTTGCTTTGCCTTCATGGTATAACCCGGCATCCAACGGGGAGACGAGCCAACTTTTGCCAACCCTAGCCATTTCTGATGCCAACCAATACCAGCTTTCATCACAAAAGACGCTTGATTTGGTTGTAACTCTAAAATATTACAGGAGTCAATATCCAAAGTCTCACTAACAATTTTAACCGTCATTTCCTCCAGAGTTGCCAAATCATTGGTAGTCAACGCAGTATTACCCAAACTGGCTATGGCAGTTTGATATTCTGCCACTTGTAAGGCTTTTTGGGCATATTCCGACTGCTGAATGGCAATAGCCACTTGAGAAGCCAATTTTTGCAATAAATCCAACTCATCTTGTTGCCAATGTCGAGGATGAAAAGAATTTTGTGCCGCCAACAAACCCCATAAACCATCATGAAAAATAATTGGTACAACTAAATTAGCTTGTACTTGAATCCCTAATAATAAATCCAAATGACAAGGGGAGAGGTTAGCTGTAAAAACGTTATCAGTGGCTTGAATACGTCCATTTAAGTAGGGTTTAATAAAATCTTTCGCAAAACAATGGTCTTGCACCACACGCCCTAAAATAGACATTACGCCCTCTCCTGCCGATTCTGCCACAATCACCCCATCACCATCGGGATACAATTGATACACGATTACCCGATCACACTCTAAAAAAGAACGTACTTCATTTACAGTACTTTGTAAAATTTGTTCTAAATTAAGGGATTGACGAATGCGATAACTAAGACTTGATAAGAGTTTTTCTTGTTCAAACTGTTTTTTTTCTTGTTTGACAGTGCTTTTTAAGTGGTCTAATTTTTGTTGTTGTTGCCGTAAATAATTTTGTTGCCAAAGAGGGGTTAAAATAACTATTAAATCTTGAGGAGTTATCAAAGTCAGATGATTACAAAGATGTTCTGAAATATGATCAATCCCAAGATGGCAAACTCGATTAGAAAAAAGATTTTTTTCATTTAAACTTTCATCTTGATTGATTAAAATTGCTTCTTGATGTAATAAAACTTCACAAATATTGAGGAGATTTTCGTGAGGTGAAAAATAGGGTAAATCTCGAAAAATTAAATCTTTAATGGCTAGGGTTTTCCAGTTATAATCTAATAAAAGTTTGATTATTTGCCTCGGAGTAACTATTTTAAATGATGAATCGTGATTAAAAATAAAGCCATATTTACCTTCATTTAAACTAAATTTATCAACTACGTTGAATAAAGTATCTTCTGGATTCACTAATAATAAATTAGGTTTAATAATGTCTTTTGTTAATATATTTGCGTAAATAGAATCAGTTTTAATATATTTAATTAAACTTCTGGCATTGATAATACCAATAAACTTATTTTCTTCATTGATAACTCCATAAACATGATATTTTCCTTGATAAAGATTTTGAGCAATGGCAAAAATATTATCTAACTCTTCTGTATGTATCAAACATAAATTTTGGTAAAAATGTTTAGCACTCAGAGAATAAATATTGACTCCTGTGGCAATGAGTTGAATAATTGATTCGGTGGTGATTACTCCTAATGGTTGACAATCGTTGGTGTCATAGTTGGTAACGAGAAGACAATCAACCCCATGGGTTAACTTACGAATAACTTCTAGAAAAGTAGTTTCCCCAGAAATGGTAATGGGTTGATAATTAACAAAAGTCCATTGAGATGCAAAAGTGATGTTTGACAACACAGGATAATTCATAAAAGCACTAATTAAAACCCCTATAGCCTTATTTTAGCAATGAACAATTGATAATTAATAATTAATAATGGGTTGAACATTGTTCAACCCCTACGCCCCTTTCCTCCCCTGCTTCCCCTGCTTCCCCTTCTTCCCCTTCTCCCTCTGCCTCCCTTTCCTCCTCTGCCTCCCTTTCCTCCTCCGCTTCCCCTTCTTCCCCTTCTCCCTTGTCCACCATGACAAAATATGATTATGATGGAGAAAACCAGCGCCCTCCACCGCAGAGGATAAATAATCATGTCGATCAAACAATGTGACTACGAAACTGCCCTCGCTGAGTATAGCGACAGAGAAAGAGTGGTAACACTCTTAGGGCAACATCGTCAATATTTGTCCTTGATTCCCAGTATGAGGCGCGCCAACGAAAGTATTATCACCATTCCCCTTCCTCTGGCAAAAGTGCGCTACCGTCAAGGGGGAGGGGCGCTGGATGACATAACATCTATTCCCTGCGATATTGCCGTGCTAATGTGCGATCCGGAATGGAAAATTAAAATGGGCGTAGAAATACTCATTTTCATTCATCGCCCCGGAGAAGATTTTTCTGACTTACTCTTGAGATGGCGCCACTCCCAAAGCGCCCTCGCCCATGAATATGAATGGATTATGCCAGAAGCGGAAGACCATATGTTTAGTGATGTTGCTGAAAAAATACTGCCTCTGTTTGTGGTTTTCCCTCAGACTCCCTCCCGCATTATCAAAGGTTTAAAAGCATCCTCCTTGCCATATATCATTTTTAATAATCTTGAAGCTATTGTTCATGAAGCTGAACAAAAATCCCTGAGTGAACAAATTAATTAAGATTTCGGACTTTTCCCTTTTTGAACCTTTGCCCCTTGCCCTTTCAACTTTGCCCTTTTTACTTACCAAGTTTTAGGTTTAAATTGTTCATCATTGGTGATGATGACATTATCACCATTTTGAGCTAACACAAATAAACCTTTTTGGTAGGCATAATTAGCCACTTCATCGGTTACAATCATAGCGCCCACCGCCCCATAAGCTCTCATTTCTTGATAACGAGGCATCAATCTTTTAAACTTATTTAAACGCTCTAAATGTTCATCTATATCTCTTTGATTTAATTTACTTTTGACTTCCACTAAAACGACTTCAGTATCATTAACTACTAATAAATCAATTTCTAAACCACCGTTATCACGTTTAACGGTTACTCCCGGATGCAATTCATGAACATTAATATTCCGTTGACGAAATAGTTTTACCGCCGAAGGGCGCACTTGATATTCCACAAATTCCCCTAAGGGATTACTGAGTTTACCGATTTGGCGATCTGTTTCTCGAAAACGTCGATCCATCTCTTGTGATTTTTCTTTAAGAATACGCTCTGTTTCTTGAAAACTTTGAGCCGTCTCTTGAAAACGTCGATCTGTCTCTTGTGATTGCTCTTTAAGAATACGATCTGTTTCTTGAAAAAGTCTTTTTGTTTCTTTTTGCTCAATGGCTAATTCTGCCAGTATTTTCCAAACGTCATCGGCTGTGGTGGTCATAGTCTTTATTTACTCTCCATTTCTCCTTTCCATTATAAATCTTGTCTGCGGTGAAGGGCGCCCTCCACCGCTCAAATTTTCTAAAATTAAACCACCAGCGCCCTCAACTCCTCTTTAAGTAATAGGGCTTTATCCGTTTTTTCCCAAGGTAAATCAAGATCAGTTCTACCAAAATGACCGTAGGCCGCCACATCCTGATAAAAACGACCATTATTCCGAGCCGGCAGAGAGCGTAAATCAAACATTTGAATGATACCAGCCGGGCGCAAGTCGAAGTGCGCTTTAACTAAAGGTAACAATTTTTCTTCAGGTACGGTAGAAGTCCCAAAAGTTTCAATAAAAATACTGACGGGGTGCGCTACGCCAATAGCATAACTTACCTGCACCTCACACTTAGAAGCCAAACCTGCCGCCACAATATTTTTAGCCACATAACGACAAGCATAAGAAGCACTACGATCTACTTTTGTGGGGTCTTTTCCCGAAAAAGCGCCCCCCCCATGACGAGAATAACCGCCGTAGGTATCAATAATAATTTTACGACCAGTTAAGCCCGAATCCCCTTGGGGACCACCAATGACAAATTTTCCCGTAGGATTAATTAAAAAACGGGTATTTTCATCTGGTTTAATGTCTAAATCATCAAAAACAGGAATTACCACATTTTCCCAAATTACTTCTTTCAAAAGTGCTTGAATTTTGGTATTATCAGTAATACCATTAACCACTTCCTGATGTTGAGTCGAAATTAAAACCGTGTCGATACCCACAGGCTGATCATTTTCATAGGCAACAGTTACCTGAGTTTTACCATCTGGACCTAAATAGGGAAGTTGTCCAGATTTACGCACCATTGCCAAACGGCGCGACATCCGATGGGCTAAACTGATGGGTAAAGGCATTAATTCGGGGGTTTCATTACAGGCGAAACCAAACATTAAGCCTTGATCTCCCGCGCCGATTTTATCTAACTCATCATCGCTCAAATCTTCTCGTTGTTCTTGCGCCTGATTTACCCCTTGGGCAATATCTGCAGACTGTTGATCCAATGCCACCAAAACCGCACAACTATTAGCAGAAAAGCCATTATTTGCATCAGTATAGCCAATGTCAGCAATTTTTTTCCTAGCTAAGTCAATATAATTTACTTGCGCCCTAGAGGAAATTTCCCCCGTAATCAGCACTAACCCCGTATTGACAACAACTTCCGCCGCTACTCTGCTGTATTCATCTTGAGTGAGTAAAGCGTCTAAGATAGTATCGGAAATTTGATCACATATTTTATCTGGATGTCCCTCGGTTACTGACTCGGAGGTAAATAAATAATTACGACTCAACTTTCTTCCCTCGATTTTTTTCGTTTAACTCTATATAATATAGCAATCCTCAATCATTTGTAAAATATAAAGTCTGTAGGTTAGGGCAAAGCGTAACCCAACAAAGATTTATCATACTGTGTATCTGTTAATGTATTTCCTGATAAAGTAAAATGGGAAAAGAAAATAGAGATATTTCTACAAGTGTCTAAAAAAATTAGGGAACTTAAATCAATGTTACTGAAGGCAGGATTTACTTATCGTTCAGGTAAAGGAAGTCATACTGTGTAGAGTCATCCTCTTTTAGAAAATAGTTTAACTCTTTCGGGTAAAGATGGTGCTAATGCTAGTCGTTATCAAGAAAAAGATGTTAAAAATGCCCTTCAAGATTTAGAAAATGTCAAGGAGTAAATTAATGAATCATAAATATAGTATTCTTATTCAATGGTTTGACGATGATCAAAAATACATTGTTAGCTTACCTGAATTTGGTCCTTATGCTCATACCCATGGCAATACATACGAAGAAGCCTTGAAAAATGGTCAAGAAGTTTTAGAGTTGTTAATTGAAGACTATCAAGAAAAGAATAAGCCTTTACCGAAACCTGAATTAGTCACGGTTTAACAGCGCGAAAAAATTGTATGATTTTTGGGGCAAAATTGGTATCAAAACGCTTTGCCCTCACCCCCAACCCTTCTCCCATAGCAGGGTGTTTTCAAAGTCAGGATCAAAATTGATTTGTTTTTGACAAGAAGACAATATAAGGATGATCCCCCCCAACCCCCCTTAAAAAGGGGGGAGATTCAGGGAGACAGGAGGATTTTTTACTATTAATTGATTTATTAGTAGTTAAAAACCTCTGAATTTCAGATTATTGGCTAGTTTGAGAAACTAACATTTTTGAGAATGAAAACGCCCTGCATAGGAGAGGGGAGTAATATTTTCTAATAATTGATTAGTTTTTAGTTAAAAACCTCCGAATTTCGGACTATTCGCTAGTTTGAGAAACTGACATTTTGAGAATGCAAAAACCTTGCATAACAAGGGGTTTAAACCCCTTGTTACTAGCATAAAATTAACGTTTTGTCAACTTAGTTAAGACATTATTTGAACGCTCCACAAACGCCGTCATTCCTTCCGCATCAAAAGCGCGCTGCGCCATTAAAGCTAAATCATAAACATGTTGACACATTAGGTTAACCATTTCCGTAGTGGGAGACTCGCCACCAGCTTGAATAACAGCGCCCTTCGCCAAATTATAGATATTTTCGATGAGGGGGTGCGCCGTATTAATGATTAATTGATGCTCTTCGGGGAATTGTACCTCTTTTTGTTGCATCATGGCAGTCATTTCTTGAAAACGGCGCATTGCCTCTGGTAACAATACCATAGCTGGGGGTGTATCCTTCGCATCCGCTTTCAATGCCTGAGTTTTCACATTAATTTTGGGCTTGTTGATTGCCTTCTCAAACATTTCCTTGATTTCTTCGGCGCGAGTTTTATTAGTGGCAGGGTTAACAATGTCATTGCCTTTATCTTCCGCCACCAAACTATCATCTAATTCCGCATCCACACGGGAAAATTTCACCTCGTCATATTCTCTCTCCAAAAACGGAATAAAGTAATTGGTATCGATGAAAGAATCCATAAATAACACCTCAATACCCTGATTTTTGTACAAATCAACGTAGGTGCTTTGGGTTTGGGGATTGGTGCAATAGAATACGCGCTTCTCGTGTTTTTCTTTGTTGCGCTCTAAATATTCGTTTAAAGTAGTGAAAGGCTGATTATTACCAGCATCTGCCCAAGCATCATCCCCTGTTTCTACTTCTACTTTGGGCTGTTCTACTTGGTAAGTGGTACGATAAAGAATCAAATCCTCTACTTGTTTCTTGAATTTCTCATCTCGTAGTGAGCCGTATTTCACAAATGTTCCCACATCTTCCCAACAACGGATATATTCTCCTTTGTTTTCATTGTATAAAGATTTGAGACGGTCGCCAATTTTTTTACTAATAAAATCAGCAATTCTCCTCACGGTGCGATGATTAGTGAGGGCGCTACGGGATACATTCAAAGGAATATCAGGGCTATCAATTACCCCTCTTAATGGCATCAAAAACTCAGGGATAATTTCTTCACAATGATCGCTCACAAATACCTGATTACAGAATAACTTAATTTGCCCTTTGGATACATCAACATCGGGTTTTAATTTGGGAAAATATAAAATACCGTTGAGTAAGAAAGGATAATCAGTATTGAGATGTACCCATAATAACGGGTCTTCTTGGAAAGGGTAAAGATAGCGATAAAATTCCAAATAATCTTCATCGGTTAAATTTTGGGGAGATTCTTTCCATAACGCTTTTTGGCGGTTAACCGCTTCCCCTTTCATTTCGATGGCAACGGGTACAAAATCAGAGTATTTTTTAACTAAATTTTTGATGCGACTTTCTTCTAAATACTCCGTTTCATCATCCAGAATAGTAAGAGTGATAGTAGTGCCGGGGGTGGTGCGCGCTGATTCGGATAATTCAAATTCTGGTGAACCATCACAACTCCAATGGACAGCAGTAGCGCCCTCCCGATATGATAAGGTGTCGATTTCCACTTGTTTAGCTACCATAAAAGCAGAATAAAAACCTAAACCAAAATGCCCGATTAAATCATTAGGGCTTTTGCCGTATCTGGTAATAAAGTCTTCGGCGCTGGAAAAAGCTACTTGGTTGATATATTTTTTCACTTCTTCCACTGTCATACCAATACCGTTATCGGAGATAGAGAGGGTTTTTTTCTCTTTGTCGATTTCTAGGGTGATGAGGGGGGTGGGTAAATCACCTGTAATTTCGCCAGCTAGAGATGCCATTTTTGCTTTAGATATAGCATCTACAGAGTTAGAGATTAATTCCCTTAGGAAAATTTCATGATCAGTATAGAGCGATTTTTTGATAATGGGAAAAATATTCTCGGTATGAATGGAAATATTCCCTTTTTCTAAGACATTACTCATAGACAGTTCTAATTTTAATTATATATAATTGATTGAATACCACTTTGTAGCCTGTGGTTTAATTAATTGAGATCATGTCACAAATGTTGACTGTTCATCAAGATGTGGTTTACCGAATCAGACATCAAGTAAATTTAAGACTATTATTAAATTTACCTTTGCCCCTTGCCCTTTGTACTTTGCCCTTTTGACTTATTGATTTTTTGGCTATTTAATATATAATTAGGCATAATTTATGCTTACGGGGTACTACCGATGGAGTTTGGCGATTTTTTCGAGAAAATAGATCAGGATTTATCACAAAAAGTTAAAGACTTACAAAAAAAACAAGAGCAGTTAATCGAAAAACAAAAACAATTAGCTGAAACGAAACAAAAAGTACAAGATTTTTTACAGAAAGCTCAAGAATTAAAAAAAATAATTGGCTTTAATGCTCAGTTGACAGAAGCAGTTAAAAAAGAATTAAATGATTTATTTACTGGCAGTGATACCAGCGCCCTCCACCCCGATTCAAAAACCCTTCACCCTGAATTAAAAACCCCTAACCCTGACTTGAAAACTTCTGCAAATCAAACAAAAATAGAAAAAAAACCTGACACAGTAGTTAAAAAAGAAGAAAAGCAAGAGCCAAAATTGCCAGATTTAAACTTAGGAAATAAAGATACAGAAGCTATCAAAATTTTTAAATTTGTTGATACTAAAGGCAAAAATACTTCATTTTAGAATGTCTAAAAAATTATTTATAAATAGTTTATTATTTTTGGTAATCTTGGGGGTAATTACTCATAACTTTTGGTATCCAGCGCCCTCCGCCGTGGCACAAAATCAGAGTTTAAAAATAGTTTACCCCCCCGACAACCATCAAACCAGCGCCCCTCGCCTTTTTTTCATTGGTTCAACTACGGCGGGAACAAAAGTATTAATTAACGGACAGGAAATCAACACCTCAAAACAAGGCTTTTTTGCCCCTAGTTTCCCTTTACAAATTGGTCAAAATAACTTCACTATTCGTACCAACAATCAAAGTATCACTAAAATAATTACTCGTATTGCCAACACACCAAAAGCAGAAGAGTTAGAGACATTGTCGCCAAATTTAATTTATCCTAACGTGGACTTGGCAAGATTACCCAATGAATTGGTATGTTTTCACACCAGCGCCCCTGCCACTGCCACCGTGAAGGTAGAATTAAGCCAAAAAACCCTAAATTTGACCCCAACGAGAGACATTGTCACCTTACCGCCTAATAGTGGCATTTTAACCGCTAATAACGAGCCAAATATCATCAATGCTCAAAATTGGGCAAAATTTCAGGGTTGCACCACCGTTACAAATAACGAAAATCCCGTCATGACGATGAGTTACGAAGGCAAAACCATCGTGCAAAATCAAGTGGGCAAAATTACTACCCTTAATCCCTCACAATTACCCGTTATCGCTGTTAGTGTACCAGAAGGGGTAGCGCGCACCGGTGCGAGTACCAATCATTCTCGTTTGACACCCCTTCCCCAAGGCACAAAGGCGCAAGTGACGGGGAAAGAAGGGGAATGGTTACGCCTTGATTATGGTGGCTGGATTCGTGCCAATGAGACGCAAACTTTGCCTACCACTGTACCCCCCCTCGCTACTATCCGCAGTGTGGGTTATCGTGGCAATAATCGGGGTATGGAGATGATTTTCCCCCTCACTAACCCTGTACCGATTACCATTAAACAAGAGGATGATCGATTTATCCTGTCGTTACATAATACCATTGCTCAAACCGATACCATTCGTCTTGATGATAACCCGTTGATTCGCCGTTTGGATTGGCAACAGGTGACACCCACACGCATTGATTATACTTTTCACTTCAAAGATTCTCAGCAGTGGGGTTATGATGTGCGCTATGAGGGTAATCAATTAATTTTGAGTCTTAATTATCCCCCCCGTTTAACATCTAATTCTTTACAGGGTGCTACTATTTTACTTGATGCTGGTCATGGTGGCACGGAATCGGGCGCTGTGGGACCTAATGGTTATACTGAAAAGGAAGTTAATCTGGTAGTGTCTAAGTTAATTGCTGAAAAATTACAGGGGAAGGGCGCTAAGGTTATTTTAACCCGTGATAAAGACGAGGGGAGGGCGCTGGGTGAGCGAGTTGCTATGATTAGAGACACTAAACCAACTCTCGCTTTATCCATTCACTATAACGCTTTACCCGATAATGGTGATGCTGAAAAAACCCAAGGTATCGGGATGTTTTGGTATCATCCCCAAGCGCACGATTTGGCGGTATTTTTACATAACTATTTAACGGAAAATCTGGATCGTCCTTCTTATGGTGTATTCTGGAATAATCTTGCCCTCACTCGTCCTCACTCTGCGCCTAGTGTATTATTAGAATTAGGTTTCATGATTAATCCTGATGAGTTTGAATGGATTATTAACCCGAATGAGCAAGAAAAGTTAGCTCAAGCCATTGCCGATGCTGTTAGTTTGTGGTTACAAAAGTAATGGACAATGGACCATTGATAATTGATAATAGATAATGAATGATTAGGGTTTGCTGAATAAATCGAAATCCTTTTTAAATAAAGGTTTTTAAGCACAATAAAATTTAAAAACGTGCCAAAAATAATCTTCTTTCTCCAAAAAATCTGTATTTCTGGTATCCGAATGAAAAATAACTATTTGGCTTAACTCTTTAATTTATAAGTATTTCACCTGACACCTGACACCCGACACCTGACACCTCCCTTCACCAAAATACTTTTTCAGCAACCCCTAATTAATGAAAGAGTTTAATTTATTAAACGGCATTACGGTAGCCGTGAAATTTATTGCACGGCGGTGAAGGGCGCTAGTCTAATACACATACAGGCAAGATGCCTGTTCCACGGTGCAAAAATCCTAATTGTGGGATAATTCTATTGACAATCAAAAGGCTCTACACTACAGGTAAAAGAATGTTTTTTAATAATTCTTGAACAGTTAAATTAGTAACAGGATCGATCCAATTAGGCGCAATTTCAGCTAAAGGAATTAACACAAAAGTTCGCTCTCTCATCAAAGGATGTGGTATCTTTAACTGAGGTAAATTAATGATTGAATTACCATAAAAAATTATATCCATATCCAAAGTTCTTGCTCCCCATTTTTCTTTCCTTTCTCTACCAAATTTTGTTTCAATATTGAGCAAAAAATCTAATAATTCTAGTGGTGAAAAAGATGTATTTATAGTAACACAACCGTTTAAATAATCCGGTTGTGGCGGTCCTACGGGTTTAGTTTGATACCATTGTGAACAATTTATTAAGTTAATTTCTGGAGTTAATTCAATTATTTTTACAGCTTGATTTAAAATTTCTATACTTTTGCCTAAATTACTACCTAATGCAATGGCACAGGGAATATAATCTCGTTCAGCGCCCGTCGCTCTCATATTTTATAATCGGTTTTGATAATATTATGCAGAAGGTGTCAGGTGTCAGGTTTTAGGTTTAAAAATCAAAAAAATTCACTATTTTTTCTTTTGACTTAGTTTTTCGATTAAACTATGTAACATTCTGCCAATTTCTTCACATTTGTTTAAGAGGATTTGTAATTCTTCCTATTCAATATATTCTAATCGTTCAACAATCAACAAATGAGTTTCTAGTTCTTTGAGTGAACCATTAGCAATGGAAAGATGACGAATATAATCACCCAAATAATTTCTTCCTTTTCCTTCTGCAATATTGGCTGGAATTGAAACAGAGGCTCTTTGTATTTGACTACTTAACCCATAAATTTCAGTTTTGGGAAATTGAGAAGTTAATTGATAACAATTCACTACCAAATCCATTGATTTTTGCCAAACCGCTAAATCTCGATAACTTTTTACTTCAATCATTTTCATTAAACCTAAAACGGTAAAGTGCCTGACACCCGACACCTGACACCTATTAAAACTTAACATATAAATGAGTGCGTAACGTCAGTTGGAATTTAACCTAATACCTGCTACCTGATACCTGACACCTTTTCTTAGACATAATTTATCATATTCAAAGTAGAAGAGCCATTCAATTTTATCTAAAAAATAACTACATCACCATTAGGGCTAAGTATTAATTCTAGGGTGAAGGGCGCTGTATTTGGTTGAGGAGAAAAAATCACTTCTTGGTTAAGAGGAATAGGAGTTTGAGAGAGGAAAAAACTAGCCCCAGCGCCCTTCGCCGTCACTTTTTCGATGATGCCTTTTTCCCCATTAACAGCTAATTGATAAGTGATAGTTTGAGTTAAATTTTTTGGCGGTTGCCATCTTTCCTGAAAATAATTTTTGATTTCATCACGAGGGTTAATATTTTCTGAAGGCAAAATTTCCACGGGGTTATCATCTTCCGTTGGTAGCACATTAAAACTTTCGAGGGGGGGAAGATTGGCTAAATTCGGTTTATTAGTGCCGAGAGGGGGAAGGGTAGAAAAGGTGGCAGAGGGAGAAGGGGTGGCAGGGGTGGAAGGGGTGGAAGAGGTGGAAGGGATAGAAGGAATAATTAGGGCGGTATTTAATGATTCATCTGTATTAATATCTAGTTGAGGGGCGCTGGGTGTCGGCACTTCGAGAGGAGGGGAGGGCGCTGGATTTGGGGATGGGGCGGAGGGCGCTGTTAAAGGTGGTAAATTATCCTTAATGATAGAAGTAGGCGGTAAAACTTCGGGTAAATTAGCAGAGTTTGGTTCATTGTCTTCCTCTCCATCTTCTACTATATTGATAGACTGATTGATTATTTGTTGTTGTTGCCACCACATAGCGCCCGTCACCGCCACAATTCCCCCTAAAATAGAAGCCACTAACCAAACAGGTTTTTTAGTAATGTTAATCGCTTTTTTGTCTTCAACAAAACTATTTAAAGCCTCAAATAAATCAAATAATTGAGTATTAGTTAAAATTATTTTTTCTTGCTCTGGAGTAGTTAATTGATGTGTCCATAAATTAACCTGATTAAGAGAAAAATATTGATTATTTTCCGTTACGCTATTATTTAATTTTCCTTGTAAATACTGCTCAATATAAGAATTACATTGAATGATTAACTGTTCTAAAGATGAATTTATCCCAGCGATTGTTAAACTATTTTGTTCTGAAAATTTAGGGTCATCAAAAATTATCTTAAACTCATATTCTGCGCTTAATATCTGTTTATTTAGCTCAAATATTTTCGGTGTCTGATAAATTTCTAAAGTACAACTAGCTGGAGTGTAACGCTTCCACAATGATTTTTTGGGCATTTTTTCCACTATCAAGAAACTGTCATAATGTATATAGGGGTTGCTGAAAAAGTATTTTGGTGAGGGGAGGTGTCAGGTGTCGGGTGTCAGGTGTCGCGGTGAAATGTTTATAAATTAAAGAGTTAAGCCAAATAGTTATTTTTCATAAATTGCTCATTTGTATCAATAATTTTTGATTTGGGTAGAGGAAAGAGGTGATTTTTAGAGAAAAAAGAGGAGTTGAGGGTGCTTTTTATGGGTTTTATTATGCTTGAAGCCTTGATTTAACAAGGGTTATAATTTATTTTTTATTGACTCGTAGGGGTTGAATATTATTCAACCCTTACACGGCTTCAGCCCTTAAAATAGCTATTATTGGAGATGTCTATTTAAAAACCATCTTAGTTCAATTTATTGAACGTAATATCATTGGTTTCGTGTAATTCATGACCTTGTTGCCGAAACATTTTGTTACAGAAAAGTTCACAAAATTAACAATTTGTGAAGAGGCTTGTGTTACATCATAAACCCCTTACCGATGATAATTTTGATTATTGTTGAGGAGTAGCTTCAAAGCCACTACCCGGAATATTAACTCCTTTTTCTTGTAAAAATTCTTGGGTTTGTCGAGAAGGATTGTAGTTATAACCAAAACCACTATTCGTCTCAGAATCATCTAAGATATTGGGAGTAACTAGAACGATTACCTCATTACGTTCATTGACATTATTAGTAAATCGGAATAAAGAACCTAAAAGGGGTAAATCTCCGAGAATAGGAACTTTGCTAACAGTAGCTCGATCCGTATCTTGAATAATACCGCTTAAAACAAGAGTTTGACCATCTCTTAAACGAATTAAGCCAGATTCTAAACTTCTTTCTTGAGTTAAAGTAATAAGACCTTCCGCCGTATTTTGAGAACCAGCAATCCCTGAAATAATCGGACGTAAATTAACAGTAACAAAACCATTGTCATCAATTTTGTTTACATCCAGATCAAGGGTAATCCCTGCATCTTTAATAATTGGTTCTCTGGTAATAGTAGTAACACCATCTACGGTTTCTTGTTGTTGCTGAAAACCTCCAAAAACTTCTTGAGTTAATTTGATTTGTGCCGTTTGTCCTTCTTGAACAATCAAAGTAGGATCGGTTAAGATTTTACCGTTACCTGTGGCAATGGTAGTTTGTATTCTAGCAGCAAAATCTCTGGTTAAATTAGCCCCTTGGGCGCCTGTCAAAAAATTCAAAAGTAAAGAACCTCCTGTTTGATCAATGGAGGTATTATCAACACCGAAAGAAAAATCAGCACCAAAACTTTTGTCATTACCCAAAGAAATATCTACAATTCTTACATTCACCGCCACTTGACGGCGGCGTAAATCTAATTGAGTTAGATAAGATACCCCTTGATCCACTAAACGCTGTGAACCCATAAGAATGATTGTATTATGAATGGGATCAGCATAAAGGTTTAAACCTTTCAATACAAAAATACCAATAGGATTTTGTGGTTCAGGTAACTGCAAAACAGATAATTCTGGAATTTCTGTCTCACCGACAGTTGTACCTCCTGTGAGGATTGTTCCAGAAGCACCCATGGTATTTAAAAAGCGTGCAGCGTTAGCAACACTATATTGATTAAGGCGAATACTTTTACTAACAGTATTTTGTAGTGTCGGTGATAGATTAGCTCCGACGAAAATTGTATTGTTATTTAGAGATGCTTGTAAACGGTAAATTTTCAAAAGATTATTAAATGTCTCTTGAGCGCTAACATCTTCTAATTCCAATGTGATTGGTCGCTCTAGGGGAGATATGGCTCTTTCATTTAGCTGTACCTGAGAAGTCTCATTTTGTCTTCCTACGGCATTAGTAGATACGTTAACATTACCGTCTAAATCACCTTGAGCATTTTGGCTAACTCTGTTGCCATTAGTTGTCACATTAACATTTCTTTGCGCGTCAGCCGTAACACCCAACTGAGCATTTCTGGCTTTATCTTCTTGTCTATTCTCTGTTACTTCTCTGGCTGTGCCGGTAACAACGCCGTAGTCAAATAGTATATTCAAGTTTCCCGCACGAGCCAAGATTGCCATTACTTCATCTAATCTCTTGTTGAGGAGAAGTATTCTATCAATTCGCACGTCATTGGGAAAAATTATATCTTGATTATTTCCTTGTCGATTAGATACCGCCATATCTCCCACAGGAGGGGCAACTGGACGACGAAAATTAGGAGGTACGGGAATATTTGGAACGGGTTTACCATCAATAGACATTTCAGGATTAGGCACTAATACATCAGCATTTTGTGCCAAAATGAGCTTATCCAAACCTTGAGGAGAGATACCAACTTTTAACTGTTCTTCCGAAGCAACAACCCCTGACTGTAATCCTAACAATAATAAACTTGTACTACTTAATAATCTGATTTGTTGACGAGAAAATAAACTCATGATTTTGAACTCCTACACACGATTGATAATTGAAAATGAATAGTAAAAAAATAATAAAATTATTGTGGTGGTGCTTCTTCCGCCGGAGGCGCTTCCGCCGGAGCTTCGGCTGGTGGGGGAGGGGCGCTGGCATTAGCAAACACCGCCGCCACAGTAACGGTACTACTTAAAGTTGGTTCACCGACAGGAATCACCTCTTGATTTTCCACTAGATAAACTTGGGGAGTGGTGACACTGAGATTAAAGTTTTGTACCACCATCAGAGGTTGTATTCGTTCCAAATCCTGTAAAAATAACTGTAACTCTCGAAAACTCCCCTCAAGATTAAAATTAAAAGTTTGCACTAATAGACTATCACTAGCGCCCCCAAAACTAGGATCAGCCGTTGTTTTGTCAGGAGAAGGAGTATAGGTACTCATTTTCACATCAGCAAAATTAGCAAAACTATTCAAATCAATCAAAAAAGTTTCTAAACTAGCATCTTGAGCAAATAACTTCTCCACTTCCGTTTTCATAGTTTGCGCCCTTTCTAATTCCTGTTGTTTAACGGGAATTTGCGCTCCAAATTGACTACTCTTAAGTTGAGCTAATTGAGCTTCTCTTTCCTCTTTGGTAGTTTGTAATTCAGAAATTTGGGTCTGCACGGGTAATAATTGACTCCAAGCCAAATAACCAGCAATTAGCGCCCCTACAGCCCCAATGGTGATACCAATTACTTGCGGAGTAAAGGAGACACCAAAGGCAGTAGGATAGTCTGACTCAACACCAAAACTCTCCGCTTCGTTGCCAAAATCTTCCGTTGTCGTAAAAGATGTGGTCATAATGATTGATCCTCCATATTATTCTGTGGGTTGTGCTTCTTGGGTAATCGGTTCTAGGTCCAGCGCCCCTAACCGATTCAAAGCATTAATGCGACTTACCAAACCAATGGCCCCTCTTTCTGCTAATAAGTTAACCACTTCCGTAGAAGGCACGGGCGCTAACTCCGTGGTAATGTTAAAAGTCGCCCCTTCGTTGAGAGTAACATTGATTGATTCATCCACCGGTGCAGTATCAGCCACGGTGGAGGGCGCTGGTTCACCCTCTGCCGTGGGAATTTCCGCACGAGAGCGAATCACATTAGCTGGATTAGCTCCTAAACTGGTGGAAGTTAATCTGGTGGCTTCAGCATTTAATAACGGGGAACTTTTTAAGGTTAAAACAAAATCATTGACATCATCATAAGAATTAGCAAAACCAGAAATGGTTAACCCCGTAGCGCCCGACTGAGTCAGAGACTGAATTTGCACATTGGCAGGAGTTACCGCCGCAATTTCCTCCAATAAAGCTGACCAAGGTTTAATATTATCAAAAACGCTCACCAAACTATTAATTTGTTGATTAACCCCTTGAATCTGCTGTTCAATTTCAGTAATGCGTGTATTTTGCCCCTGTAGCTGTTGAATTTCTGTGTCCAACTGAGCAATTTCAGCTTCCCAACCAGTTTTTTGGTTGTTCAACAACACCAAACCACCACCCACCATAGCAATGAAAGCCACGGCTACCCCAGAACCGATCAATAAAGGTACTCTCTCACTAAAGGGAGTTTCTTTTTTCTTAAAACTAGCAGTTTTAGTAGTTTGAGTTTGTCCGTCTAGTTTACGATCCTTAAGAAAGTTAACATCAATATTGTACATAACTAGCTCATCCTCATACCTAAACCAAGTACAGTTCCGAGTCCAGCCCGTTCCATACCCGTTAAATCATCTTTCATTGTAATGCCCAATGAGGCAACGGGATCAATTTGTGTGGCAGGAAGACTTAATTTTTTGGTAAAAAATTCGTCGATTTGTGCCAAGCCCGATCCCGGTCCAGCTAAGAGTATTTGTACTACTTCCTTATCACCACTTTGATTAAGATAAAAATTAACCGAGCGGCGCAACTCATCCACTAATTCCCCTAAAACCCTTAATAATGAATCCATACCCGGATTAATCCAAGTTTGACTGCTGGTGGTGCTACTGGAAGTTTGATCTGGATTGTTAGGGATGGTAATTTCCTGTAAAATTTCCGTATTTTTCGAGGTGGGTAAATTCATGGCTTGGGCTAAAGCCGTTTGCATCTGGTAAGTACCAATGGGAATAGTACGAGAAAATTGCGGTACACCTTCCACGATAATAGCAATTTCGGTACTATCAAATTCAATATCCACCAATACCACTGCTTCAGATTCGGTAAACTGTTTCAATTGTTCTTTAATGGTACGAATTAAAGCAAAACTATTAATTTCCAAGATATTAACGGTTAAACCAGCTTGTTGAAAAGTTTCGAGGTAAGTATCAGTGTTTTCTCGGCGAGTTGCCACTAATAAAACTTGCACCTTTTCGATACCATCCTCATCCACAAAATAGCCCAATTTTTGATAGTCTAAATCTACTTCTTCTCTGGGGTAGGGAAGATATAAGGCGGCTTCATGGTTTAAAACCATATCTTGCAATTCCAAATCATTTAACTCCGCAGGAATAGGTAAAATCCTGATAATGGCTTCACGCATCGGCACTGCGGTTGCCACTTGTTTTGGTTTAATTTTAGCTTCTTTTAATAGTTGATCGATTAATTCTGCTAAGGCAGTGGAATCAGTGATTTGTCCTTCTTCAAAGATACCCTCTGGTACTTCTAAAGATTGATATTTTATTAATTTATATTGCGTTCCTTTTTTGCTTAATTGGGCTAAAGAAATTCGGTCAGGATTAATTTCAATCCCCACACCTTTACTTTGCCCCCCCAGTATATTACTTAGAAAATCAAACATAATTAATGTTTCCTTTTGCGTATTATTACGGATGAGAGGATTATTTTTTACAAACTCATTTTATCCTAAGTTTTTAATAATTAAATTTATTTTTTTCTTTTTAGGAATCAAGGGGTTTAAACCCTTTGTTGAGAATTAAGAAATAATGTTGGTTAAATGAATCTTACGTCAAATACGATAGGATGAATACAAATAACCTATTAACATTGTTGATGGTAATAATCTGATGACACAAACCACCATAGAAATGAGTCTAGTTGATGTCCTCAATAAGTTAGACAGCAAAATTGATAAGCTGGATGGGAAAATTGATAAGCTAGACCAAAAAATTGCCAATTTGGATGCCAAACTAACTGACACCAAAATTGATGTGGAGAAATTAAAAACTGAAAATCAACAAATTCTCAAACGTTTTGACAGTGTAGATAAACGTTTTGATAGTGTAGATAAACGTTTTGATAGTGTAGATAAACGTTTTGATGAGGTAAATAGTCGTTTAAATACTTTGACTATCGGTTTTTTGGGTGTGGTGGGAGTGTTGGTAACGGGTTTGCTTACTTTTATCGGTAAATTTGTTTTTTTTACTAATCCTTAATAAGGGTATCAGGTATCAGGTATCAGGTATTAGGTTAAATTCAAAACGAGGATAGTAAAACCTCATAATTGTCAATTATCCATTGTCCATTGTCAATTTATAAACCGATTATTTATAGCCATTGTAAAACCATGAGAAGGGCGCTAATTGTCACCATTACGCCACAATTAAACCAGTGTTGATAATTAATTTCTTCTTTTATCGGTTTTTTATCAGGGGAATCATATCCATAGCCTCTTAATATCATGGCTTGATATACTAATTTTGATTGGTCATAACTTCTAATCAATAAACTACTAATTAAATTGGCAATAATTTGTAAGTTACGCAGGGTTAATTTTTGTCCGTTAAATCCTTTTAATTTCAGCGCCCTTCGCATCATCAATAAGCGGTTGCTGATTTCTTCTAAATAACGATAAGTTAATAACATCATATCGTTAAGAATGGGAGATAATCCTAATGATTTCAAAGTTTTTAAGGTAACGAGGAAGGGCGCTGTGCCGAATAAAACTAAAGAAATAGTCAGAATACAAACGAAACGAGTAACTATTAAAATAACTGTTAATATTCCTTCTGATTTAATACTTAAAAAGCCCCAAGAAAAAATGACAGTTTCACCAGCAAAAAAAGGTAAAACTAATATTACTCCGAAGATAAAAATACCCGGATACTTGAGACGAGATAATAAAAAAGTTAAAGGTAATTTAGAAATATAAAAAAGAAGAAAGGTAATAATAATTACCAAGGGTAATAAACTTAGCTTTTGCACAAAAGCAAAACTAAAAATAAGACTAAAAAAAGCAATAAACTTTGACTTTCCTTGCCATCGATGCAGAGGAGAGTCTAAATGGGCATATTGATCTAATAATAATTTCATGCTAATTTTTCATTAACTTTCTCACCATTCCTTTTGATGATGTGCGCTGGAATACCAACTACAACACAGTTATCAGGGACATTTTTTGTAACCACTGCATTAGCGCCCACCACCACATTATCACCAATGGTAATATTACCTAAGACTTTTGCCCCAGCAGTAATACGAACATTATTGCCGATTTTTGGTCTTCCTGTTTTATCTTTGTAACCGATAGTAACTTGCTGATTAATCCAACAATTTTCGCCCAAATCAGCCATAATAATGGTGCTGAAACCATGCTGAATAAATAAACCTCCACCAATATCACAGGAATTATCTAAAAAAAAGTAATTAAAAGGGCGATAAAAGATTTTTAATATATACATGAAAATTTTACCTTGTAAATTGCCTTTTAACAACCTAAAATAATAGAGATTACGAAACTCAGGAGCTTGATATGATAGACTAAGTAAATTAATTAAATCACTGTTTTTTGAAGAAATATTTAAACACTTTATCCACCTATTTATATCTTGAGTAATAAGAGATTTTTCTGAAGTAAAATAAAAACTAATTCCTAATGGTAAATAGAATAATAATATTATTATTTCTCTAGTTTTTTTAGCAAATTCTTTCATTATCTACGCTAGTTTATGTTAGGCTAACTTTAACATATAACTATAACAGTCCTTCATAATTTGTAGTGTGCTTATCTAGACTACCATTGAAATTACTGACTCTTCAAATTAAGATTAGCTCAAAAAAGGTACTGATAACCGTATTAGCACTCAGCGCCCATGAGTGCTAAATTTATGTATGGAGAAAAAATAGAGTTTCAATAAAATAAATAGTTATGGCTAAAATTGTATCTTTTAAAGATGAATCTCGTCGCGCCTTAGAAGAAGGGGTAAACGCCCTCGCTAATGCGGTAAAAGTAACCTTAGGTCCTAAGGGTAGAAATGTACTATTAGGTAAAAAATATGGAGCGCCCGAAATCGTTAAAGATGGCGTCTCTGTTGCTAAAGAAATTGAGTTGGAAAACCCCTCACAAAACGCTGGGGCAAGATTAGTTAGGGAAGTGGCATCCAAAACTAAAGATATTGCTGGAGATGGCACCACTACCGCTACGGTTATCGCCCAAGCGATGATTAAAGAAGGTTTAAAAAACGTTACTGCCGGTGCTAATCCTGTGGCTTTACGTCGTGGCATCGAGAAAGCTATCAATTTAGTAGTAAAAGAAATTGAAGCCATAGCTAAACCTGTGGAAGGAGATGTTATCTCTCAGGTGGCTACGGTTTCTGCTGGTAATGATGAGGAAATCGGTCGAATGATTGCCGATGCTATGGATAAAGTTACCAAAGATGGCGTTATCACGGTGGAAGAATCCAAGTCTTTAGCCACTGAATTAGAAGTGGTGGAAGGAATGCAAATTGATCGGGGTTATCTTTCTCCCTATTTTGTCACGGATCAAGAAAAACAAATTGTTGATTTTGAAAACTGTTTTGTTTTAGTCACTGATAAAAAAATTAGCTCTATTGCTGATTTAGTGCCTGTATTAGAAAATGTAGCGCGCTCCAGCGCCCCTCTCCTCATCATCGCCGAAGACATTGACGGCGAAGCCTTGGCAACTCTTGTGGTTAACAAAGCTAGGGGAGTTTTAAATGTGGCTGCCATTAAAGCACCTAGTTTTGGTGATCGCCGTAAGGCTATGTTAGAAGATATTGCTATCTTAACGGGTGGTCGGGTGATTTCTGAGGACATCGGTTTGAGTTTAGACACCGTTACCCTCGATATGTTGGGTAAAGCTCGCCGTGTCACCATCGAGAAAGATAATACCACCATGGTGGCAGATGGTAGCAGTAAAGGTGATGTGGATAAGCGTGTGGCTCAAATCCGTAAACAATTAGCGGAAACTGATTCGGAATATGATATGGAAAAATTACAAGAGCGCATCGCTAAATTAGCTGGTGGTGTAGCTGTAATTAAAGTGGGCGCTGCTACGGAAACGGAGTTAAAAGAGCGTAAATTACGCATTCAAGATGCCCTCAACGCTACTAAAGCGGCAGTTGAAGAAGGTATTATCCCCGGTGGTGGTGCTACTTTAGTTCATTTAATGGCAAAAGTTGAGGAATTTAAGAAGACTTTAACCATTGATGAAGAAAAGACGGGCGCTGAAATTGTTATTAAAGCCTTAGCTGCACCTTTACACCAAATCGCCACTAATGCTGGGGTGGAGGGCGCTGTGGTAGTTGAGAAAGTCAGAGAATCAGCTCCTAATATCGGTTACAATGCCTTAACTGGAGTCTATGAAGACTTATTACAAGCTGGAATTGTTGACCCCGCTAAAGTAGTACGTTCGTCCTTGCAAAATGCTAGTTCTATTGCTGGAATGATTTTAACCACTGAAGCGTTAGTAGTGGAAAAACCAGCGCCCGAAGCCCCTATGCCTGACATGGGTGGTGGCATGGGTATGCCCGGTATGGGTGGCATGGGTATGCCCGGTATGATGTAATTTCTTGTTAGTTACCCTTATCCTAACCCTTCTCCTACGGGAGAGGGTTTTTTTGTCGTGGGAAACAAGTAGTTTAGTTTGGTAAAGAAAAAAGTATTATCCGTTATCTGTCACGTTTGGATCAAGTTCCTTGATCGGACAAAGTTTCATATATGTGTAAATACCCATAATTCATATTACTTAAAAAGTCTCGCAATGATTTGTTAATCAAAGTAAGTTCTGTGATTTAAAAATGGTAAATATTTTCAAAGAATGACAAAAGAGGAATAACCATTTTATATTACTTTCGGCTAGGTATTTCTTGCCAAAATAAAGGCATGGCAATTAATCCAAATAAAAGTTGTAAAATACCAAAAATTCCCAAAGACCAAGCAAAACCAAAATTTAATAATTCTCCAAATATTAAACTACCTACTCCAAACCCAGTAAAAAGAACAAATACTTTCAAACCAATGGTTTGTCCTAAATTATTATCATCTCCCAAATCAGTGACAATACCAACAAATAAGGGTTGAGTTAAATCATAGCCCAAAGATAATACTAAAATAGATTAGGAATTGGACATGGACAAAAAACTATTTACGCAAATGAGAAGGCAATTCAATATGGGGAAGGATTAAGCGTAATTCATCATAAGAAATTAGACCAAAATTCATAATTGTAGGTAAAGGTAAGTGACAGTCAATTAAAGTAGTTCTAATGCGTTCTTTTGAATCGCCACCATCAATAATTAGAGCTACATTATTGCCGAAGAATTGCTCAGTAACTTTGGCATTATTAGCTCTAAAATCGCCACCAAAACTAGCTGTTCCTGCAACGATAGGGAAGGAACATTTTTCCACTAGCCTGTAGGTAAAGTTATCAGGGCAAGAAACAAAAATAGTATTATGTCCTGCTGTGACAATCTCAGAAAGATTATTGCGATGAGGAACAATAAGACTAATAGGTAGCGGAAATTGATTAGCTAAGATTTGAGCATTATTATCTAGTTGAGCATATTCAGGTAGTTTTTTCTGATTAGATAGCAACGTCAGAGGTTTACGAGGATTCCATCTTTTAAGTTTATGAATTTTCTCACAAGCATCAGAATTTAATCCATTGGCTAGAAGAATATAAACCATATCAGTATGCAAAGCTACTATTTCACCGTCATGAAGGTCACTAATGATTTTGGGAATAATGTCAATAGACTTAATCTGAATTTCACTCATGGTATAACTAATAAATATTTCTGTAACAAATTATACATTATGCAAGAATAGCATTATGCGATAAAAGCAATATTTTAATTCTTAAGTCACATAAAATATTTTTGGGTAAAAAGAATATATCTAAAGTATCTTTTTCGATCTACTGACTTTGAATTTTTGTTAAACTGTTGGCATTAGTCGGTAAAAATTATTTAACCCTATTTTTCACCTTCACCGATCAAATAATCTGCAACTGAGTTACTTATGAGTGATAAAAATAATCGCAATCTGGCTTTTTGGGGCGGTTTACTATTGGGGGGAAGTGCAGGGGCGCTCGTGGCTTTATTAACCGCACCAAGATCAGGCAAGGAAACCCGTCAGATTTTGCAAAAAACCGCCGATGCTTTACCCGATATGGCGGAAGATATTTCTACCACTGTAAAAATTAACAGTAGTCGTTTGTCAGCTTCTACCGTCAGTAATTGGGAAAATACTTTACTGAGGTTACGTCAAGCTATTGCTTCTGGTATTGAAGCTAGTGAAGAAGAAATTAAGTCTGTCACTGATACAGATAAAACAGACAAAACTATAGAGTAAGTTAAAAGGTCAAGGGGTAAAGGGTAAAGGAAATTTAAAGATGGCTTGGATTACCATTAAATTTTTTCACGTCTTAAAAGACAAAATCTTAAACGTTTTATTATTCGATAATTGATTACTAAATATCTATGAGTATTTCATCATCAAACATTAATCAAAGTTCAAATTTTTATAAAGTTATTCGTAAAAGTATTTCTTTAATCGCTGATTTACGTTTAGCAATTATTCTCTTATTAGTAATCGCTGTTTTTAGTATTAGTGGTACAGTTATTGAGCAAAATCAAAGCCTTAATTATTATCAACAAAACTATCCTGAAAATCCAGCTTTATTTGGCTTTTTAACTTGGCAAGTTCTAGTAAAAGTAGGCTTAAATCATGTTTATACTACTTGGTGGTATTTGGCAATTTTGGTTCTATTTGGAAGTAGTTTAATTACTTGTACGTTTAAACGTCAGTTACCTGCTCTAAAAAGTGCTCAAAATTGGAAATATTATCAAAAATCACAAGAATTTAATAAACTGGCTTTTAGTGCTGAGTTAACGATTAATTATCCAGAAAAAATCAAAGATATTCTATCAGCAAAAGGTTATAAAGTTCATGAAGAAAATAATTATTTATATGCTCAAAAAGGTTTAGTGGGTAAAATAGGACCTATTATTGTTCATATTGGAATGATAGTTATTTTGTTAGGTGCAATTTGGGGTGCTTTTACTGGTTTTTTTGCTCAAGAAATGATCGATGCAGGAGATACTTTTAAGATTAGTAATTTCATTGAAGCTGGAAGGTTGACTGATTTACAAAAACCGCAAAGATTTACGGTGAAAGTTAATGATTTTTGGATTGATTATAGTGCAACGGGCGCTGTTGATCAGTTTTATTCTGATTTATCGATTATTGGTCAAAATGGAGAAGAATTGAAAAGAGAAACTATTTTTGTTAATCAACCTTTGCGTTACGGTGGAGTGACATTTTATCAAACTGACTGGAATATTTCCGCCGTAAAAGTACAATTAAATAATAGTCCAATTTTTCAATTACCTATGGCAGAATTACCCATTGCAGGAAAAGGGAAAATATGGGGAACTTGGATACCCACAAAACCAGATATGAGTGAAGGAGTTTCCCTCGTGACAAAAGACTTACAAGGTACAATGTTTGTCTATGATATGGAAGGCAAATTAATCAGCGCCCTCCGCCCTAATATGCCTGTGGTGGTGAATGGTATTAATCTAAAAGTATTAGATTTGGTAGGTGCTACGGGATTGCAAATCAAATCAGACCCGGGTGTACCCATAGTATATCTTGGTTTTGCGTTGTTGATGATCGGTGTCATGATGAGTTATGTTTCCTTTTCCCAAGTGTGGCTACTGGAAGAAGATAAGTCAACTTATTTCGGTGGTAAAACTAATCGGGCGCTGGTTACTTTTGAAAGAGAAATGTTAGAAATTATTGAGCAAATATAACTTTTTTGGTTGGGGTGGAGGGCGCCCTTCACCATCATTATTGATTTAGTATAGAAAAATCACATCGACTGGGAAAATTTGAGATAAACTAAAAATACGTTTTGATTAATACTGACGGTTAATCTCCAAGAGAAAGTAGAGTGAATGAGCATTATCTATTGCCTAAATCCCCATTGTGAAAATCCACAAAATGACACTAAAACCAAAAAGTGTCGTAGCTGTGGTTCAAATCTGATTCTCCATAAACGTTATGTAGCCATAAAAAAAATTGGTCGAGGTGGATTTGGTACAACTTATTTGGCAGTGGATATGGCTCAAAAAAATAAGTATTGTGTGGTAAAACAACTTGAACCAGCGACCACTAATCCTGATTCCTATAAAACAGCATTAGATTTGTTTAGCCGAGAGGCAAAAACTATGGCGAAGCTGGAGCATACTCAAATTCCTCGTCTCTTGAATTATTTTGAAGAAAGAGAACAGTTTTACTTGATTCAAGATTTTATTTTAGGAAAAGACTTAGAGAAAGAAGTTAAAAAAGGTGGTACTTATCAGGAATCTTCTGCTAAAAGTTTTTTAAGAAGTTTATTGCCTGTATTAAAATATATTCACTCCCAAAAAGTAATTCATCGTGATATTAAACCGGGGAATATCTTAAAAGAAAAAGAAACGAAAAAATTATATTTAATCGATTTTGGGGCAGTTAAAGAACAGGTTAACACTCAGTTGATGAACGCTAGTCCCCAAAGTGCTTTTACCAAAATTTCCGTTGGGACAATGGGTTTCGCCCCACCAGAGCAGTTGGCAATGCGCCCTGTCTATTCCAGTGATATTTATGCCTTAGCCGCTACTTGTATCTATCTTTTGACGGGTAAAGCTCCCAAGGATATGTGCGATAACAGTACGGGTGAACTACAATGGGAAAAATATACAGCAGTAACACCTAATTTTGCCAAAGTCTTAAATAAGATGTTGGAACTGGACGTACGTAAACGTTTTGCTTCAGCAGATGAAGTAATACAGGCTCTGGAATTAGTACCTTATGAGCAAGAGTTGGCAGGGGGAATGGTTAATTTAAGTGCCACTAAGGATATTATCGGTCATGATGACGAAGATTCTTCAGCAGATTTAACAGTCTCTGGCTTGACTTCGCAGAATTTAGCAGATGCTATTCGCAAGAGAAGAGAAAAGGCAAATAATCCTCAAAAATCTAATCCTAGTGTACCTGTTATGACCACTCCGAAGATGCAATTAACCCCTGATTTGATTTATCAGGAATATGGGCGCGGAAATCGTAATTTTAGTCAACAGGTATTGAGTGGTTTTGATTTGGAAGGTTTAAAATTAACGGGTGCTAGTTTTTCTCAGAGTAAGTTAATTGGGGTTAATTTGGAGAAAGCTAATTTATATCGTACTAATTTTGTGGGAGCTAATTTAGCTCAGGCTAATTTGAAAGAGGCTATTTTAAAACGGGCGGAGTTATATAAGGCTAATTTGAAAAATGCTGATTTGACTGGTGCTGATTTACAAAAAGCTAATTTAGAAGAAGCTAGTTTAAAGGATGCTAATTTATGTGGAGCGAATTTGACGGGCGCTAAGGTGAATGAGGAACAACTGAAGTTAGCTAAGACTAATTGGCGCACTTTATTTCCTGATGGTAAGAGGAAGTGGTGGTAATTTTAATTATTTTTTAAATTTTATTCATTTATGGTTAAAGATTAATTTTGCAAAAACATGATTATTAGTTATTGTGTCAATCCCAGTTGTCCTAATCCCAAAAACCACCCTAAGTTAAAAAAGTGTTATGCCTGTGGTTCTAGTTTAATTTTAAATAAGCGTTATCGAGTAATTAAAACATTAGGTAAGGGGGGATTTGGGGCGACTTTTGTGGGAGTTGATTTGACCTTAGTTGGTAATCCTCTTTGTGTAGTGAAGCAGTTACGCCCAGCGACGGATGATCCTCAAGCATTCAAGATGGCTTTGAGTTTGTTTAGGCGAGAAGCCAAAACTCTCGATAAAATTAGTCATCCACAAATTCCTAAATTGATGAATTATTTTGTCCATGAAAATGAATTTTATTTAATTCAAGAGTTAATTAATGGGCGAAATTTACAGAAGGAAATCAAGCAGGAAGGCGTTTACGGAGAGTTGGCGGTTAAGCGTTTCTTAGTGGAGATGACTCCGGTTATCCAATATATTCACTCGCAAAAGGTGATCCATCGTGATCTGAAACCTGCTAATATTTTGCGTCAAAAAAAGGATGCTAAATTAATTTTGATTGATTTTGGGGCGGTGAAAGATCAGGTTAATACGCAATTGGCTCAAACCTATGGGCAGACTGCTTTAACTAAGTTTGCGGTGGGTACAATGGGTTATGCACCTCCTGAACAAATGGCGATGCGTCCCATTTTTTCTAGTGATATTTATGCTTTGGGTGCGACTTGTATTTATTTGTTAACGGGAAAGTCGCCGAAAAATTTTGACCGTGATCCCGATTCAGGGGCATTAATCTGGCAAAATGAGGTCACGGTTAGCCCCGGTTTAAAGAAAATTTTGACGAAAATGCTTGAGCCTGATGTGCGCGAACGTTTTAAGACTGCTGATGAGTTGTGGACAGCTTTAGATGTGACCTCTTTTGAGCAGAGTATGAGTGTTAGTGCTTCTACTAAGGGCTTTGTGGGGGTGGAAGGCGATGATTTGACGGTGTCGGATGGTTCTAGTTTGACGGGCGCTTCTTCGGCAACGGAGCAGTTAAGACGGGCAATTACAAACCGCCGTAGTCAGAATGCGGTTAAGAGGAATGTGACAATAAAGTGGGATCAGGATACTTTTACTTCTGCTTATCATAATGGGAAGAAGGATTTTAGTGATCAGGAGCTTAGTAATCTTAATTTTAGTGGCTTAAAGTTAGGTCGTTTTGTTTTTCGTAATGCTCAGTTGGAAGATATTGTTTGTGTGGAAAGCAATTTTTCTCAGGCTAATTTTTATAACGCTAGTTTGAAGGGCGCTGATTTTACTAATGCTAATTTATTTCAGACTTATTTAGCTAAAGCTAATTTGGAGGGCGCTGATTTTCGGGGGGCAAACCTAGCCAGTGCTGATTTTACTAATGCTAATCTTAAGGATGCCAATTTTTGTGGTGCTAATCTGAAGAATGCTAAAGTCAATCAAAGTCAGCTTAAAGAGGCAAAGATTAATTGGGGTACGACTTTTCCTGATGGAAATAGGCGCTGGTGGAAGGTTTTTTAAAACTAATTTCTTTTCTAAGAATTAACAAATTCAAGATTCAATAAGAAATGGTGTTGTAAAAGAATTTATTTTATTTTTGGCAGTATTGTCAAACTGATTTAAAGAGTTTAACGGTATTTCAACAAAAACTAAGCCCAAATAGCGTTTTTCATAGTTAAGCTGAGCAATTGAAAGGTCAAATGCTTGGATGAAAAGATGTAAGAATTTGGTCAAGAATTTTGAAAGAATATTATCTAATCCATAGCGATTAGGAATTATTTATAAAAAATAAATAAAATATCCAAAAATTGTAACTCTCAAAACAAAATATGGTAAAAGCATAATACTTTACCAAAAAAAATAGGTCAAAAGCCTCTTATTTCAAAAGGAAAATAGAAAAAACTATTTTGTTATTCAATTCTATTGATTCATTAAGAGAATAAACTTGCTACCTTCTACTTGATCTGCTGGTATTGATCGTCAATGTTAAAACCCACCTTCCGCATACTTCAAAAAAAAGCAAAAATATTACAATGAATAAGAGT